>JAESQI010000049.1 GCA_016765255.1 Robiginitomaculum sp.
AAGTGGTGGTGGCCACGATTACGGGTGATGCGGACGAGTATGCGCAGCAAGCCGCTACCCAATTACGGGCCGCTGGCTTGCGGGTAGAAACCGATTTGCGTAACGAAAAAATCAATTATAAAATCCGTGAACACTCCGTTGGTAAAGTGCCTGTCATTGCGGTTGTAGGCATGAAAGAGGCCGAAGACAATAAACTCGCCTTGCGCTTTTTAGGCGATAGAGGTCAAGAAGTTTTGGGACTGGACGAAGCGATAACAAAATTAAGCACTGAAGCTTTAGCTCCTGATTTGCGGGCGTAAGAAAACAATAGCCTTTTCGTAATGCTCGCCTCGCTTCTCTCGTCATGCGCGCCCTTGTGGCGGGTATCCACGTTCATTAAGGTTTCGCTCTATCCATGGATACCCANCACAGGCCCAGTAATGACGAGGAGGTTAATTAGGGCCACCTATTCAGACTCTGTCTTTGCTGCACAGTCCCTAATCTGCAAAAGTTCCAAACTCACCTTGCGGCCCTTGGCATAGTTAAAGCCTTCAACACCACCCAAACTTTCAAAACACATATTTTGTATTGTCATGAGTTTCAACATGTTCGCTTCCTTCGCTTTGGCCTCGTCTCGGGCGCGGTCAAGAATGACAATGTCCGTTAGGTTCGGGGTATATTTGTCCGTACTCTCTCCTAATGTAATATGGGTGCCGAGCCTATAAACGAGGCTTGGCTCTTTATATTGGCTGGAATAAATATTGGTTTTAGCGGGGTTAATGCCTGCACTACGTAGAGCTGTTTCCACGCGTTTTGAAATATGCATTGATTGCAAATTTGGTAGTGTAAATTGGTACGTAAATATATTGGTCAAAAGGGCGGCCATAACCCCGCCGTAAAAAGCCCTTGTTGTAAGCCCCCCCCAAAGCTTTACCCCTGCGTAAAAGGAAGAGAGTGCGGCCAGTCCGAGGACAATTAATCCATAACGAGGAAAGTCGCCGTAATAGGCTTCTGCGACTAAGAGGGCGGTGTGCAGGACAATACTACTGCCAATAAATATAACAGCCCCAATACGGCGCGAAAATTTAAATTCGTCAACTTTGCTCAGGGCAACTATGGTAACGCCAGACATCAATGCAAAGGCAGGGAATACGGGCAAGGTATAATGGGGAAGTTTTGTCGGGGTGATTTCCAGCAGAATAAAAAACGGAATACTCCAGCAGAGCAATAAGCGTGCCGCCTTAGCGATAGGGCTATCAAACCCGTTCTTGCCGCGACCTGACCGAAAAGCAAAGGCAAGACCGGGCAAAAGAAATAAACAGGCAGGCCAAAAGGCAAGCCAAGTCGTCAGAAGGTAATANCCGGGCACTCCGCTGTGTTTTTCATGCCCACCTTGCAGTTTGGGCAATAAATCCTCGCCAATGGCTTGGGTGAAAAATGCGCTGCCCGTATCTTGCCACATTAAAATTGTCCATGGTAGGACGATGGCACAAAATAAAACGGGTCCGAGCCAAAATCCGAGTGGTCGCGTCCACGAAATTTTTCGCTCCCATATGAATAAGGTGGCAAAACATAAAATCACGAGCAAGGGTAAAATTGGCCCTTTAATCATCACGGCGCAGCCCAACGCGCCCCAAAACAAAAGAGCTGCCCCGCGACTGCCCCTATTTCGTAAACTGCCGAGCGCAACTAAAACCAATGTGCCAAACCCTAATAATAATGCATCTGTTTTGGCCATATGGGCCTCAAAAATTAACATCATGCTGGTGGCGAGAAGTGCAGCACCAAAGAGTGCGGCCTGTCTTCCGACCATGGAAATGCCGCCAAGATAACAAGCCCAAATAGCCAGCAGTGCGCCTAATACGGACGGAATACGGTGAGCCCAGATGTCACGCCTTTCAACCTTAGAAAATGCTTTGACGCTTAAGGCTTGTGCCCAATAGGCCCCAGCTGGTTTTTTGTTGCGGGCCCTGTCTTGGAATGAGATATTGACATAATCCCCAGTTTCAATCATTTGCACGCTGGCTTGGGCATACCTTGCCTCGTCGCGGTCAATCACGGGGAGGCCAGAGAGTCCAGGGATTGCGACGACCATCACCAATATTGCTAAGATGAGCATGTCCACAAAACGGCGTCTGAGTTTGGTATTTGGCATGGAGTATGGTTTAGCCCATTACGAGGATGTCACACAAGTCATATTGCATGATTGGCCCACTCGTGGCATGACACAGGATTAACTTTGAGGGTTTTGTGGCTGTTAACATAAAATATAGCGTTGTTGTACCTGTCTATAACGAAGAAGAAAATGTTGCCATGCTTGTGGACGAAATTGCCACGGCCCTGAAAGGAATGCCTTACGAAATGATCTTCGTGAACGACAAAAGTACGGACAATACTCTGGGGTCTTTGCAGGGTTTAAAGAAAAAATATAAAACTTTACGCGTACTGAGCCATCAACAAAATGCTGGACAAAGCCGTAGTGTGCGCTCTGGAATTTTGGCGGCCAAAGGTGAATTTATAGCTACGCTCGACGGGGATGGGCAAAATGACCCTGCGGATATCCCTGCACTGATTACCCAAATCATCCGTAAAGACGCACCAGANAATTTAGCGCTAGTCGGAGGGCGGCGGGCTAAGCGTAAAGACAGTTGGGCTAAAAAAATTGGCTCTCGGATTGGCAATGGGGTTCGTCGGTGGCTGTTAAAAGACGAGGCGGATGATACNGGCTGCGGGCTAAAGGTTTTTACCCGCGCCGCCTTTTTAAGGCTTCCCTATTTTGACCATATCCACCGCTATATTCCCGCCCTGATGATCCGCGAAGGATACGCAATCGAATTTTGTGATGTCAACCACCGCAACCGTNAGTTCGGGGTTTCCAAATACACCAATTTTGGGCGTCTGATTGTATCCATATCTGATTTGCGCGGCGTCATGTGGCTTGGTAAGCGGGCTAGAAATCCGCAAGGTGTGGACGAAATTTAGTGTCAACTGAACACACTAAAATCCTTGATAATTTATTGAACCGATGCGCCCAGTCTCTTCTAGCCTGTCATAAAGCATTGCCAAAAGAGGTGGATATGGCGGCTTTGCTTGATGAGGCGAATACGGCCCAAGCCCGTGGATATTTCAACCCTAATGAGGACGAACATTTAAGAGCTGCATATAATGATTACCTCACACTTCGCTCGGCCCTTTGGCAGACCGTACANGATTTATTGCCCTATATTGAACTGCCGAGAAACTTTAAACAGGGAGATTGGCAGGCCCATCTCAAGGCGTTTTCCATCGCCTTTTGCGCGTCTGCAATATTGGTTCGCAGTGGATACTACCTGATTGACATGGCCAAAGACCGGCCCGTCGTGCGTGCAAAATTAGACGAGGCGGAACCTCGTTTTAATATTGAGCGCAAACAATTTACTTATATTTATGATAGCTTGGTGTCCACAAGCAGGATTGCCCAATATCATAATGCCGTTCAGTTTTTTACCCGTTACCAACTTGATATTTTCAGCGCTCTTGACATTGGTATATTTTCGCAAGTCGCGGAAATTCTAAAGACGGAAGAACCTTTCTTTGCAATTAGTTTGCGAAAACAAATCAAACGAAAAGCCAAATTTGAGCTTTTTAATCTCCGGCGCCGNCATTTTANCCGTGTTTCGAAAACCATGTTTTTCTTGGCCGAAAGTATCGGCAGTGACATCGCTGAACTGACCCAACCTTTGGTCAAAAAACGGGGGGCGGGCAAACGCGTAACGCAAGATATGCGGGCCCAACTCTTAAGCCTTGTCAAACCTGGGGATGTATTTGTCACCCGCCATGACGACGCTATGAGTAATTTATTCCTACCCGGATTTTGGCCTCATGCTGCGCTGTATATTGGCACGGATATAGAGCGTACCAATATAGGTGTTGGGCAGAGCAAGCCTGAACATCAAAGTATAGACGGTGAAGTCGTATTTCTTGAGTCCAAAAAAGACGGCGTCCTTTTTCGCCCCGCCCATGACACATTACAAATCGACGCCTGTGTAATATTGCGGCCTAAACTATCGCCGCAAAATTTAAGCAAAGCCTTAAACCGCGCCTTAAGCCATGCGGGTAAATATTACGATTTCGCCTTTCAGTTTGAAAGCGCCGACAGGCTTGCATGTACAGAACTGATTTACCGTACCTATCATGGGTTTGAAGGTATTGATTTTAAACTCACCGAACGGGCTGGACGTCAATGCCTGTCCGCCGAAGACATGCTCAACCAAATTCTAAGCCAGAATTGGTTTGAAGTTGTCGGGCTTTACGGGGTTGGCAATGATATTTTGTCAAGTGGCGTTGATGCAAAAAAGCGTTTGCTTGAGAGTTATAATTTTGAAGAAATATCACTTTGACTTGAATGTTTGCGTCAATAATGACAGTGTTGGTGAAATGATTAAAGGGGTTAGGTATGAAAAAAATCATATTGTTTGCTGGGGTTGCTTTACTGGCGCTTGGGGCGTGTAGTGATGATAAGATGAACGCTGGATTTGACGGGACAAGTGTTCAAGTAGCAGCGAGTGAAAATTTCGCTATTGATTTACAGACGGCGTTAATAGAGGCGGGCGCGGGCACAACGATAAGCCTACCTGCTGGCACGTTTATGCTGGATGATGGTTTGTCGCTAGATGTTAAAGGTGTGACGTTAACGGGCGCGGGCGCAAGCAAAACTATTCTTGATTTTTCTGGCCAACAAGGGGCTGGCGAAGGTCTGCTCGTGACGTCAAATAATGTGATTTTGGAAAATTTCACGATTCGCGATACGGCGGGCGACGGGATTAAATCCAAAGGGGCAGACAATATTATCTACCGCAATTTGACTGTGGAATGGACAGGGGAGCCCGACGCGGATAATGGGGCTTATGGGGTTTATCCAGTTGAAAGCTCTAATGTGCTTATTGATAGTGTGACCGTACGCGGCGCGTCTGATGCGGGCATTTATGTGGGGCAATCCGATCACATCATTGTGCGAAATTCCATAGCCGAATATAATGTGGCGGGCATTGAAATTGAAAATTCTAGCTTTGCTGATGTCCATAGTAATATAGCCCGTTATAATACGGGCGGTATTTTGGTGTTTGACCTTCCAGACCTTCCCGTCATGGGCGGACATTCTACGCGCATTTTTAACAATAATATTCATGATAATAATACGCCCAATTTCGCGCCACCCGGCAATATAGTCGCCTCTATTCCGTCGGGGACAGGGGTGATGATTATGGCCAATGAGAATGTGCATATTTTTGAAAACCAGTTTTCTGATAACCAAACGGTACACATTATCATAAATGCCTATATCAATGAATTTAGTGACGAGAACTATAATCCTTTACCGCGTAATATTGCCGTGCATGATAATGCCTATACGGGCGGCGGCAATAATCCACAAGGATTGCTCGGTGAATTTGCCAAAGCTTTAGGTGGCCAGATGACCTCTATTGTTTGGGACGGGGTGACCCATAGTCTGGGCAAGCAAATCCAAGATATTAACTTGGCCATTAACGAGGCTGATAATATTAGCTTCTTTAATCTGGGAGTGGGTAGTTATCCAGTCGTTCCAGAAAATTTAAAACCAAATCCAATGCGCCCCAAAGGCGTTGCGGGCACGGAGCCAAATCCTATAATACTACTTCACGATAAATGAGATGGTTCTGGTTGAGTTTATTGGCAATTTGGCTGCTCTTCGGTTGCGGCAAAATATCAACCGAGCCAAATTTACAAATTATACTTGCGGATAAACCTGCAAAAACTCTGTCTGCTTATGGCTTGATGCAAAAAGGGGGAGGAGGGTTTACACCTGTGCATTCAATTCACGCCTATGATTTGATCAATTCATTGTTCACCGATTATGCGGCAAAACAGAGGTTTGTATTTGTGCCTAAGGGCGGGACGGCCCAATATAGCAACGAAGATGTCTTGACTTTTCCGGTAGGCAGTGTGTTGATAAAAAACTTCGGCTACGCACCCGATATGCGCGTCCCAGATAAAGACGCCTACCTCGTGGAAACTCGGTTGTTGATACATAAAAAATCGGGATGGGTTGCCTATCCTTATGTGTGGGACGCGAAGCAAAGCGAGGCGGCTTACGCGCCTGTGGGTAAAAAAGTGAATGTGAAAACCATCGCTCCAAATGGTGAGTCACTAGATTTTATCTACGCAGTTCCCAATGTTAATCAGTGTAAAACCTGTCATCAATCTGGTCATGACATCATCCCCATCGGCCCCAAACCACGAAATTTAAATCATAAGAACCAGTTGCAAAATTGGGCTGAACTTGGAATTTTAGATCCAGCCGTAAAAAATGTAGCGCCCGTGGCAAAAGTATTTGATCCTACGTTTTCATTGGGTCAACAAGCGCGGGCCTATCTGGATATAAATTGTGCCCATTGTCATAAGGCGGACGGTTCTGCGTCTAATTCGGGCTTGTGGCTAAATTTAGAAGAAAACACGCTTGTGCGCCTCGGCATCAATAAACACCCAACGGCGGCAGGACGGGGGGCTGGCGGGTTTATCTATGTTATTGAAGCGGGCGCACCGCAAACTTCGATACTGCCTTACCGCATGAACTCCAATGAAGCGGGTGTCGCGATGCCAGAACTAGGGCGTAGTTTGGCCCACAAAGAAGGCGTTGAACTGATAAATGCGTGGATTGCCCAAATGCCAGAATAAACCCTTAAAAATTAACGTCTAAGCAAATATTGTGGTTTATGGTGAGTTAAGAGCGAATCACTTCATGTATTTGGCACCGAGTTAGGCATAAAAGGACATTGATAAATGGGCGTATTTACTGTCATTCCCTTGATGATGATCCCTGTGTTGATCTATAATGTTATCGCATTTGGCAGTCCTGCATTATCGACGGCTGAGAGTGTGCGTAGCCGAATGAACGAAGAATTTATGTCGATCCCTATGGCCAGCGGGACAGAGTGGATCATCACACCTGGTCACGGGCTGATGACACTTTCTCTTGTCATGTTATTTTTCGAGTTGTTAAAATCGACCGGCATTGGCCGGGCCGCCATTATGAACCACGCATTTTCCATGGTACTCTTTATCATTTGTCTGGTTGAGTTTTTAGTGTTCGGGGCGTTTGCGACCTCGGTATTTTTCTTGATTATGCTCATGTCATTGATGGATGTTATGGCAGGTTTCATGGTGACGATTGCCAGTGCGCGGCGTGATTTTCATGTGGCTGACGGGTATGGGGATTGAGATGGCGAGCGAGTTCCTCACGATAAAACATACCAATAGTGAACAGGACTTGTCCCAACAAGATAGACTTATGTCTCTCATGACAATGTCGCCCTATGTTTGGCGCAAGAGTGGCAAAGACGCCAAAATAATCTGGGACAATAAGGCCTTGGCCGCTGCGATATTTTGCACGGAAGTCGACAATATACCTATGAGCCCTGTAGCATTGGCAAAGCGGTTATGCGGCGACGGCGCGGCGAAGCGGACACAAGCTTATGCCTCTCTGACATGGAACGGCGCAAAATTTCAAATTGATTACCAGATACAAACCTTTGATGGTCGCACTTTGTGGATCGAGGAAAGAGCGGAGCGCGTAGAGGGCGAAGGTAATAAACCCACCAAAGTGGTCGGCGCCCTTACCAATATCCAAACCCGTAAAACAAAACAAGAGCAAGCTGGTTATCACGCCGTATATGATAAGCTCACCGGGCTTTGGAACCGAGACCGGATGGGAGACGCGCTTATTCAAATGCTGGCATTATCGCGTAAATATAACCGTAATGCGGCCTATATATGTTGCCGTATTTCCAATTTAGACCAGATCAATATGAGTTACGGATTTGAAGCGGGCGATCGTTTGTTGGGTGCAGTCGCAAGACGGCTCAAGGCATGTGTAATTATGCCTGATATTTGCGCCCGAGTATCTGGCGCTTCATTTGGCATTGGCTTAACGGATTGTGATCCGCAAGACCTAAAAGCCGCAGCGGGGCGCATTGCCGACGTTTTAAGCTCGCGTCCATTTGGCAGTCCTTATGGGGATTTGTACGCTGAATTTTCTGTCGGCGCGACCGCGTTTTCTCAAGACAATCACAGCGCATTTGACACGATGACTCACGCAGATTTAGCGGCACGTCATAGTGATGATACAGGGGATAATATTACCGTCTATACTTCTGATTTACTGGACTTAAGCCCCCGCCAAAACAGAGTTGAATTTACGCGAGATAGCATCATAACGGCGCTCAATGAGCGCAATATTACACTGGCCTATCAACCGATTATCCATGCAAAAGGACGAAAAACGCATCATTATGAAAGCCTGTTGCGGTTGCGCCGTGATGACGGGGAATTGGTTTCGGCGGGTGAATTTATTATGGCGGCTGAAGATCTCGGTTGTGTACATTTGCTGGATCGCCGCGCCCTAGAGATCGCTGCTCAAACCCTACAAGATCACTCAACTATTATTCTGGCAATAAATGTATCCGCCGCTACCGTGCAAAATCCGGATACGGCGCGGGCATATTTGCAGGCATTGCGCGGGCTTGGCCGTGCCACGGAGCGGGTCATTGTAGAAATGACGGAAACCGTCGCTCTTGATAGCCCCGAAATGGCCAGCCAGTTTTCTAGTGAAGTGCGCCAATTGGGCTGCCAATTTGCCATTGATGATTTTGGCGCTGGGCATACGACATTTAGCAATCTTATGGCCATTGAAGCTGACGAAATTAAAATTGACGGCAGCTTTATTCAAGGCCTATCCCTCACACCGCACAAGCAAGTGTTCGTGCGGATGATGGTAGATTTGGCGCAAACATTTTCTGTCAAAACCGTGGCTGAAATGGTGGAGAGCCGTGAGGACGCAGATTTACTCATGCGTCTTGGTGTCGATTATTTGCAAGGATATATGTTTGGCTTACCGGGGGCTATTCCCCATGAAAGTGACAAATAGCTCTAAAAATTATCTTTTGCTTGTCTAAGTGTGGCAAATTCCAAAGCATTTTTCGCTCGCACGAATGGATTGGCAGATTTTTCGCGGGCGATATTTGTGGGAATAGTGGCTTGGCCTTGAGCGCGTAAATCTTTGGCCGTTTCCATATAGGCTTGCAAATCTTCATTATGGGGGTCAACACTGAGAGCAAACGCACCGTTAGCAAGTGTATATTCATGGGCGCAGTATATTTTTGTCGCGTCTGGCAGGGCACGTAACTTGCCAATGCTGTCAAACATTTGGGCCGCACTGCCTTCAAACAGCCGTCCACAGCCGAGCGCAAATAAAGTGTCACCAACAAATGCGCTGGCGAGTTTTGGAATATAATAAGCGCAATGCCCTTTGGTGTGACCGGGTGTTGCGATCATATGAATATCGAATTGCCCAAATTTGAAAATATCTCCGTCTGCATAGGTTACGTCAATTCCCGGTATTCGAGCCTCATCATCTTTTGGGCCGATAATGGTAAGGCCGTGTTTTTGCTTAAGCTCTAAATTCCCTCCAACATGGTCAAAATGATGATGGGTGTTAAAAATATGAGTGAGTGTATAGCCATGATCTGTGCATTGTTTGTCAATTTCTGTTGCGTCAGGGCTGTCTATGCTTGCGGTCAGCCGGCTGATCGGGTCGTGCAGTAAAAACCCGTAATTATCGCTCAAACACGGAAAAATATGTATCATGTCAATCTCTTTGCTTACCATTCTATGGTAGTGTGTATAATAGCGCGATTAGAAAAGGACAATCCTTTGCGTCAAAATGTGACAAGACTTGAACAATTTTACACCGATCCGCTCGGGGTTGCCGCCCAAACTATGGTCTTGCGGCGCTTGCATTCTTTGTGGCCCCATCTGGAAGGCTTGGACGTGCTGGGGTACGGATATGGGTTACCATATCTAAAAACCTATCAAGAGAGTGCTCACCGCCTAATCTACGCCATGCCTGCAAGCCAAGGTGTGGTGCAACATGCCCAAAGGCGCGGCAATACAAGTCTTTTAGTACATGAAAATGAATTGCCATTTCGACCATCTATATTTGACCGTGTATTGGTGACGCACGGATTAGAAGAGGCCCGTCAAATGCCGACACTGCTCAAAGAATTGTGGCGAGTGATGAAACCTGAAGGGCGAATTGTTATTGTAGCGGCCAATCGCGCAGGTCTTTGGGCCCGCTCGGATAAAACGCCCTTTGGAACAGGGCGGCCCTTTAGCCGTGGCCAGTTAAGTCGGGCCTTAAAAACGGCAGGTTTTGTTCCTGTTGTTCGTGCTGGTGCCCTGTATTGCCCGCCGGTTA
>JAESQI010000050.1 GCA_016765255.1 Robiginitomaculum sp.
GGGTTGAGCGCAACGGTGACTGACCTGGGTTCCCAATTTGTCACAGACGGTATCAAGACAGTTTCTTCAGCCATCTCGTTTGAGGGAAGCGCCAGTCTGTCACTCAACACCGACTCTGGCGATAGTGCAAGCGATGGTATTACAAACAACGGCGAAGTGACGGTTGCCGGTCTGTTTCCAGGTTTTCGCTGGGAGTATAGCACCGACAATGGTGGGAACTGGACTTCGAAAGATGCCAACACCAACACGTTTGAGCTGGAAGGACAGGTATCTGGCGGTGATGGCGTAACCTATGCGACCGGTGCTGTGCAGGTGCGTCAGATCAATCCGTTTGGGGCGAGGAGTGAAACTATCAGCAATTCCAGCACCATCGTGGTTGACAAGATATCAGATCCCGACCTGATGTTTAATGCGGGGAGCGGGGGTACTGTTTCGCGAGAAGCTTTATTCCGTGGCACTGGTGCGGAAGCAGGGGCGACAATCCTCCTTTCCGCGGATGACGGCCAAGGTGGAACGATTCAAGGTGGAACCACCAATATGGAGCCTGATGGAAGCTGGTACAATAAATTCTGGTCGGGACTTGCTCACGGTACAACCTATACAATCTCAGCACAGCAGACGGATATTGCTGGAAATGTGGGCGAACTGTTGGTCGGTCCTGTTGTGACCTCTGATGAGGAAGACCGGAAGCTCCTTATGTAGAGTCGAGTAGTGATACAGGTAGGTCTAACGATGATTATGTTACTTCGTCGCGGCGTCCCACGATATCGGGCAGAATACCTCCCTTAGTCAACTCTGGCTCTAGCATCCTTCTTAGGATTAATGGCGAGGATACTGTCCAAAATAATGTCGTGACCCCTTTCAACGGGTTGTCTGTTAACCATGTCGCAAAGAATTGGACTTACGTTCCACCAACTGATTTTGCTGACGGTGTTTACAATATTCACGTATCAATGGGTCTGCAATCGCGGGATATGGTAATGATCGTGGATACCACTCCCGATGGAGCAGTGATCACATCCTTGACATTTCTTGTTCAAGAGACAAGCGGGGATATCACAGTTAGCGGTACGGTCTTGCCTGACATCGCACAGGTGGATGTAACCTGGGTCGGCGGTGCTGGAAATCAGAGTAAGACGGTTTTTCTGTNNTGGTGGTGGTGATGNGACATGGTCGGCGAGTTTTACACAGGCAGAGCTGAACGNGNNGAACNNNCTNCCTGATNNGACCGATGCGTANTTTTCTGNTNTCNCANNAGATATCGCNGGCAATNTNTCTGNNNNAANCCNGTCTNCAGAGATTGTTGTGGAGNTTCAAAACTCTGCACCAANNGCANCCNCCGACGGCCCGGGAGATCCAGGGGNGATCGNNACANNCNNTNNGCCACNTGNGNTCACGGCGACCGGAGCGCCCATACAGATTCTCGATCTGACTGATCTNAANAATGATGGTNATACGACGGTAGATGATGNTGCATTCACAGATGNGGATGNACCCGGGTCGAACAACGCAACACTCACATATAGCGCCGANCTCGTTGNTGGCGGTAGTACAGAAGCCCTCCCAGACTGGCTGGAAATTGTGGAGGCCACGGGCGTTATTCAGGTAAAGNCCGGAGAAACAGTTCCAANCACCCCAGNAACNATCACCATCCGNGTTACTGNGACGGATGGNGNAGGTGNAACNGCGNTGCGTGANATCGNCATNGAGATANCNGACATNCTTGTCCTGACGAGTGNGCTCGNCGGTGAGACTGANATTGATGTGCGCTCTGATGTCGTTCTTANCGNTTCTNACGGCGAGNNGTTGGAATTTGGNGANGATGGTATCTACACAATCACACTGGTCAACATCGNGGANACCGCTGGAAAAGATGGGTTTGNNGGGGANAANTCCGTGGGTTCACTGACACTGAGTGTTGAACTNGAGAGCGGCGCGGTCAAAGCCGGCGNAAACACCAATGGTGGNNNGGTCACTATTGATGGTGAGGGACGATTGGTGATCAACATGGATAAAGATCTCGATCTGTCNAATAANTATCGGATTGAGGTGNGNGNTGGCCTTGTGAAGGGCGTTGANACTGGTNTGGGNAATCTCNCTCTTGGTGAGCAGGACGCGGTTGTGTTCTCAACGATTACACCTGACGCACCGGCTGCCAATGGAGCAAGTGCTACCGGCGCGGTTGCAAAAATATGGGATGCAGATGCGAATGGTAGTGAGGGAGGCCTCGTTGACGGCGATACCTGGTTTGATGGTAGTAGCGGAGATTTTGTGGGGAATGAAATAGGCCTCAATCAGAACCTTGCCGGTGTTGACGGAATTGTGGTCATGGGCAGAGATACGGCGAGTGCGGAGACTGAAATTACCCTCGCAAATACCGCACGGACACGGCTGACCAATTTCGGCGAAGGTGATCGCATCTATATTGATTTTGATGCCAGTGCCACTGTCAAAGATTTTACCACCAGTACTATCGCAGTATCAGGAAGCGGGAGCGGGAGCAACGCGGTAACCGTCTTGCAATTTTTCGGTGTAAGCGGCGGAGCAGCCGGTTTGTTGTTGAGCTTTGAGGATAGGGCTGGGACCCCGGAGAATGAGAGCACTCTGGTCGCAGCCGGTTTTACAGATGCGGAAGTGGATAGCTTTGAGCACAGCTTTGAAGAGCTGGCCAACAACGCTTACCCTGTCATTGGTGGTTAGGCATCGCCACACCATTGAAAACTGACATCGAAGAGAAATGAAACGCGGGCAACAAACCCAGTCTGTTTCGAGTGAGTTGCGTCTTGGATCAGAGATCCAAATAGCGCGCATGGAAGACATTACGATCAGATATCGCCCTGGTGGCGACACAGGCACGAAGACCTATTTATATCTGGGGCTTCTTAACACCGCGACGAATGCGCCATCACTGATGGGTCGCGGTGTTGAGATCAGTCGCTCCGCCGGAAGTAGCTGGAATAAGGCAGATACTTCTGAAAAATGTCGCAAACACCTCAAATACGATAATTAGGCAAGTAGATGGCGGCATTAGCCCCATCGTTACGTTTTCTGCGGGCGATGAAGAGTAGGGCATCACCCATTTTTGGATGAACTTTTCGCGATTTTTATCGGCAGCGCGAGCAAAACCATGAGTGGGGATACGCTGTCTTGTGGCCAGCTTACCGTTTGGGCTAGCCATCCTGACCGTGCAAAGCTACGGTTGTCTCCTCCATCAAAATTTTCAGTGGGGTCATAGGTGGAACATCCAATGACCACGTGCACAGAAAAAACCCGGCAATGGCACCAAGAATAAATTTGTCCATATATGTGTTGCCTGAAAACGTTTCTGTTTGATGCGCACCGTTGCTGCAAATGCATAATAGACTGCGGTAGAACGATCTATAAACGATGGTAGTTCCAGATTGGAAAGACCTTTTGGGCAACTCGAGTTTAAAGGTTAAGTGGCGGCCTCGGTGTTCTTTCAGAATCTATTTCCTATGCGCCCATAGTGTTGGCCGGGTTGCACACTTTCGCCGCCCCAATCGCGGAATGGGTTGTTCATGACCTGCTTCACATGAATGCTCTCACCTAGAGGCCCGTCTGTTGTTGGGTCGTGGGGTGATGCTGGGAATCCCCAAAATGGTGATTGATGACAATGAGGATACTGATCCTTATCCATTTTTTTGGAATTAACTGTTGTTGGGTTTTGCAGATAAGCCCAGAATGGAAGAGATTGTCGGCTTCGTTGCCGGCCAACGAATGATCACGGTCAAACTGGTTTCATCCGTTGGCGATGAGACTTGTTAGTTCGCAATAGGTTTTTGGAGGGTGATTGGGAAAGAACGTAGATACGTCGCCGTCCCATTCTGATTTCTTGCCGAGGTTCCGTTCAAAATAGAGATAGCAATTTGTCCAATAGCGATAAGAATATGGGCACGGTGCGGACGAAACCGGATTTCCCGGCCGGTATCCGAGGGCGATCTAAACAAGTAGTCCCTGATATTCGTGTTGGCTTCATGCTTGCTCCATTGTTTACACTTCTGCCTTTCGCGAGTTTTATAGACACACTTAGACATGCAGCTGATGAGGCTGACAGGAGCCGGCAGAGGTTTGCCCATTGGTCGATATTGGGTGCCACAGAGGATGCAGTCGTTTCTAGTTGCGGAATAGAGGTGTGCCCATGGGAGTTGTTTGGTGATCCAAAAGAGTTTGACTATGTGGTGGTTGTGGGGGGCTTGGTGTACGGGCATGAGAAACAGCACCTGAAGGGTTTGGAGTTCTTGTACCGGGCACATGAACAGGGGGTTGGTCTCGTTGGATTGTGTACCGGTAGTTTTCTGATCGCTGAAATGGGATTGCTTGATGGGAGAAGGTGTGCTGTCCATTTTCGACATCAAGAGGAGTTTAAGGCCCTGTACCCAAAAGTGAATGTGGTAACCGACGAGCTGTTTGTGGAGGATAACGGGATCTTTACGTGCCCGGGCGGCACGGCGGCGGTTGATGTCGCGGTTGAGCTTATCGCGAGGGAGGCTGGGCCTGCCGGGCTATGAAGGCCCTACCTGATCTAGTTGTTGTGCAACGGCGAATGGGTGTGCAGCCGCCGCCAAAATCGANCGATGTTCCCCTTTACTGCGACGATGAAAGAGTGGAACAAGCCATAAAAACGATGCAATCTCACTTGTCCAAGCCTAAAACGACCTCTGATTTGGCAGAAATGGTCGGATTAGGTGTGGCGCAATTCAACCGCATTTTTTTTCAACATGTGGACCGTGTTCCTCAAGAGTACTATCGCCTGCTACGGTTGAAGCACGCTCGGTGGAGATTGTTGAACTCGAGAAGGTCGGTGGCGGAAATTGCCAAAGAGTGTGGGTTTTCGGATAGCGCACACATGGGTCGATGGTTCAAACGCGAGTTTGGAACGCCCCCCGGACAATTTCGAAAAGCAGCGAGGCCGGGTAATGGAAATGGGCGTCACCGTTAGCAATATTAGTAAGGAGACTCAGGCGCTTTGCTCACACCGATTACCGATATCAGACCTTTGATATCGAGTGGTTTGGGGAAAGTCGATAGTAGGTACATCGCATCCAGAACTTTGGCGGTTTCCTCCAGCGCGCGATGATCAGCAGACATTAAGATAACGAGGAGTTTGTGATCTAGGCTGGTAATCATGTTGACGAGTCTGTCTCCAGAAAGACCAGGTAGATGTAAATCGCATATCAAAAATACTGGCCGCCAGTCTAACAGGATTGGTAAGGAATTTTCAGCACTGCCGGAAATTTTGACATCGAGTTGGTGCCTCCTCAAAATCTCCGCGAGTTCCTCTGCGAACTCTTGATTATCTTCCACGAGTAGGACTTTTGTCTTTGGCGGAACATGATAATAATTATTCTGCATGTGGAATAATTTTGTCAGTAAGTTTTTGCGCTAAGTGCTGAACAATAAGATGCCCATTGTCGGTCAAATTTATGTACGCCAGCCGCCCATCATTTTGATCGTCTTGTCTGCTGATTAGATCCATATCTTCCAGGCTTTTCAATTTTCTATGCATAGTCCCCGCTGACACATTGAGTCCATACGAAAGACCAGTAACGGTAACGCGCTTTCCTGCTCTGTGTTCCCAGGCCAAGTCTGCCAATATGCGCACCTGATGATGATCTAAGCTCTCCTGGTCAAACCGTGCGGCAACAATCTGATTTAGATCCAAAAGTAGGCGTAGAGGGTCTAAGGTTTTGTTGTTGTAGATTGTTCGTGTCTCAGTTTGCCCCTGCGACGGGGTATTTTTTTCACGTCGTCGCAAGCGATCAACTGCTTGCTCAACAGCGCTTACGAGTTCGCCCGTGTTAATCGGTTTGGCCAAAAAATCAGCAACTTGCAGGCGAAGTGCAGTTACCAAACTATCTACGTCGCGGTGTCCTGAGATGAATATTATTTCAGGACAATCAGAGCCGTAACGTGCTTGGAGCTCTCGGACCAACCGCAGTCCGCCGATGCTTGGCATATGGAGGTCTGAGATGACCACACCGATATTGTTGTCCGCGCTTTCGAGATGTCTGATTGCAGCGGCCCCTGAAGTTGCGGGGCGTGTGTTCCACCCTCGCATTTCCAAGGTCTCGGACAGTTCTTCAACAAAATCCTCATCGTCGTCCACGACCATGATCGTTGGGAGGTTATTGGTTGTTCGCATTCTCTAGATGCTCCTCCTCTAGAGAAGACGTAGGTCCATTGATCAGACGAGCGCCCCTGCAGAAAGTTTCCTCCGACAAAGTCCAGAAGGTGGGCTAACTCAGTAGTACCCGGATCAAACCATCGGTTCTGCATAAACAGTTTCTATTGTGGAGGAACATACTAACCATAAAAGTGGTCAAAAATTGAACAAATCTATACTATAGTAGAATATTCGTGTTGCACGGTGTTTATGGAGGGCCTGATGAGTCTGAGTGGTCTGCAGCTGATGCCTGAGCTTCCTTTACTGGGGGTATTCGTGCGAAATTTGTCTCAGCCTGGTTGGCCCTTAGTGCCTATATGGCCCTTGGTACCAGACCAAGCACCAGACCAGTTGGGCTATAGCTATTCAGATGTGGTTGCTCCTGGCTGGTGGACCACTAACTTGGTTGAAACTTGCAAAGAGAGTGCGACAGCATCGCTTAGGCAACTGAGCTTGAGGCATGGCATAACGGAAATTGATTTTCAAATTTATTCCAAAACGGGGAGAAAAGTGAAAATCCGCGAACGTTTGTATTTTGAACAAACTAGACAGTCCGTCGCGTTATCGCACTGGTTTTACCGGGAGGACGGTGATTGGCAGTATGCCAGCGTACAATGTACGAGCAAAAACACTTCAATATCTCCGTTGTCGGACGGTCAAACTGATAGGCAAACCATTGTTGCAGCCGCAATTTTGCATGAAAGTAAACAACCACTTTCGATAATATCTCTTGCGACGGCCAATGCGATGGAGAAGCTGGAAGAGCAAGCATCGAGCGATGTGCACGAATATGTCAATAAGAAGCTCATAAAAATTCGTTCGGCAGTCGAACGAATGCTCGAACTATCTGACTCGATCTCTCAGATGGCCTCAGGTGAGCAGCCCGCGCTGGACTATTGTTTGGTGTCAAATGTTGCGCGGGAGGCTGTAAATCTATTTCACGATGGAGTCCTCTTGAGCACAGTGGAGGTGGACCTTGATTTGGAACTGTTGGAGGACGCCTCTTCTGTGAGAGGGGACGCCAATCTTTTAAAGCACGCTATTCTAAATTTGTTGACCAACGCATATCAATCGATACTCGAACGTCAAGAGCAGGCAAGTGTACCTTTCATTGGGAAAATCGTTGTTAAGACCGCGTGTTTCAACAAAAGGGTTTGCATATCAATTAGAGATAATGGTGTTGGGTTGATGGCTGAAGATGAGATAAATTTCTTTGAACCATTCGTTACCAATAAGAGTGGGGGGAGTGGGGTAGGATTAGCGTTTGTGAAGGAAGTGGTTGCGGCAGGCGGTGGTACCGTACGTTGCAGAAACGTTGGGGATGGAGCTGGGGCAATTTTCGAAATCGAGCTTCCTACCTATACTGCGCCTGAAGCGTCACTCCGTTCCAATTTGTCTGACGTAACGTCCGGGGCATACATATCGGATGGTTTGCATTCACGCTTGCATCTGGCGGCCCAGTCTATTGCTGAGTAAAAATAGTGCTGAGCGGTTTTAGGTAGATGTAGACCATGAACGAGGGGGAAGAACATCCGCTTTTTACGCGGTTCACGGGGAATGCTCTAAATGAGCAGTACCTCCTTCGTACCTATAGAAATGGCTTGTTCTATGGGGATGACAAAACATCCCAAGATCAGGCTCAGAGGAAGCTCAAGCAATCGGTCGTGGCAATCTCAGGATTGGCCGGAGCGGGAGGTGCAGTTGCACTTAGGCTGGCTCAGTTGGGAGTAGGAAAATTGAAGCTAGCAGACGACCGCTTGGTGACAATGATGAGTTTGGGAAGGCAGCTGGGCAGTGGACGTGAACATATTGGGTCCTCAATTGCTGACTCGCTCGCGAGAGAAATAGGCCGCTACGCGCCGGAAGTTGAGGTTGACTCATATTCGTCTGGTATCAATTTAGTCAATGCGGAGAGTTTTGTTGGAGGCTGTGATCTTATCATTGACCAAACAAGGCACGGCGATTGGGCTGGAAAAATTGCTCTTCACAGAGCATTCCGTCACCAGCAAAGAGCGCAATTCATATTGAGCTGTTCGTCATTGGGATGGTCCGTAATCCTATATAAGTTTGCTCGCACCGGTATGAAGCTTGAGGACTGGCTCGGCGTTCGGGGCGTCGAAGAGTTGACGCCGGAGATGGTCCGCAGGCTCTTGAATATGATACATCCCGGTTCACCCAATCTCCCCTCAATTGGTGATTTTGAGGAATGGATTTCGAGAAATCAATTGTTGCCACTGCACGCTGGCGTTACACCGGTAGCTGAAGGTTTGCTGGTGACACGTGCGTTGCTCATTTTGTTGGGTTTTGAGGGTGTAGACAGGTTCGAGGAACTTCCAGCAATCCCAACACTCTATTGCTACGACGCATCAACATTTTCCGGATTTTACTACGAGTCTGAGGGGCCGCTATAGATATCTAACTTGTGTGTATCATGATTTTCTTGTTCTCGGATAATGCGTAAGACATCAACTAAGGCTGCCTCGTAGCCCAGCCTCCAGAAGTCTAAGTGCGAGACAGAGTCTTCTCGCGTTGTTGGGTTGATTTTGATCTGGCGCTTTTCAATCTGAAGCATACCAATCTTGTGTGTAATGTTCTTCATGTGACAAGAATACAGGGTATTCCATACCGCAAAGTTAATCAGTATAGAAATTACCTCATGATAGAAAAAAATCAACAATCCGACTAAATGTTTGTGGCAGGAGTTGAAGAATACATCAAAAACTCCTTCCGTTATGGAAGCATTTTTGGTTCACTGTCGTATGGTTGGATATCCAGTAGGTAGGTTGTGACGATCTCGCGCGACGGGTATTCACTTGTGCTAAGTCGAAATTTCGAAATGGCTTAACATCATCCACCTGGTGATTGTGTAACTTTGGAATCGATTTTCGGCCTTTAGGTGGTGGTCATCGGGCGTGTGATGGCCCTGTACTATTTGCCGGCGATGTGAAGTATCGTTTGTCTTTAACGTTATGCAATTTCTTCAATTGGTCCCAATGAATCTCATATCCCCATCGACTCAAGGTCTTGATAAATATCCCTTGAGCGGCAAGCTTCGGCCGGGCCCGGCAGAGCACGACCGAAATGGTGTTCGCGCTGGGGGGAGTATCTCTACCCCAATAAACCAATTCGTATAGCCGTTCTTTCGTGATTGGTGAGTATTTTAGCAGTATCCATACCACCCGCCATTCCAATATTGTTAGACCGTGCATCGGCGGAGCATCGGGTGAAATCAGTTCTCTCAGCTGCTTATTCTCTTCGCGTAGAATCTCCAGCTCCTCTCTCAGAGGTATAGAGTCGCTTATGCTGTGGTTCGATTGTCTCATAGTCTTAGTCCATCTTGAGGATTCTGAATCACTGAATCACTGAATCACTGAATCAGTACATAAGTTTTGCCGTTGATCGACTTCAGACTGATTCAAGAAGGAACAAGTTGAGGAATCAGATCGCAATATGGAGCGAGATCTGCCGTTGATTATGTTTGGCACCGGAACCAATTGGGTCAATTGTCCAAGGGGAATTTGTGGTTCATCCTCGCCATTCATGGGTGGGCAGTGAGGTATACCCTCGAGGGTCACTATGATGCAGACCGCATGGTCAGAAATATCGGCCGTAAGAAACGCAAGCGGCTGACACTGCCCGTGATGTGAATATCGGCGAAGTGTGAAGTCTGGGGAGTGAAGCATACGACTTGAAAGAAATTGTTGCTGAACAGCGTTTGAGCTGCGTCTTCTCACAAAGGCATGACCGGCGGTGGACCTCGAAGTTGATTATGAGCCCGAGCTGCAGCGCTGGGTCTTCGATCCAGGCGGGAAGCCGCATGCCACTCATGAGTTTCTCGATCCAACACGTACCATGTTGGTCCTCTTGCATGAAGTAGGAGGTGGGGAAGTATTCTGGATTGACGCCTTACTGACACCAGAGCGGGTGTAAACGGCAAGATGGGGCTTCACCCCCGTTATTAGCAAAACCCTCCACCTGTAAGAGCGTCGGGGTAAAACCAAAAAAGACAGCGACAGGTGCAATAAATCATCATTCAATTTGGAATGGATACTGGTTTGCGATGAAGGGCTGCTCTTTCATAATCTGAAAAGAAAGGCGCTCTGGGTTAAATTTTCAAGCTGTGTAGTGGCCGTCGATGGCAGGCATTTTGGTTCAGTTCTCATATTTATTGCTCCAGTTGATGGGATACACGTAGTGGAACTGTCCTGGTAGCGCACGTGGAGTGGGTGTTGTGATTTGTATCCAAAACCAGATAGTCCTTGCGAGCATGACCGCGGTGATCTCGTTGGGGATTTTCGTCGGGCTTTTGTACCTGACAGGTAGACATAGAAGCTTGAATATCATTGAGTACTTCGTTCTGGGTGTGCTCTACGTGTACATGCAGACTATGCTGACCGCCTTGCATGACAATTTATAGTAGGAGATAGGTGCTTCACCCTGGCGGACAATTTAGGTCCCGATGTGGAAGAAGTTGCCGCGGACACGCCAGATTTTCGGCCAACAAAATCAATCGACGAGTAGAGTAGGAATTAGTATCGCAAAGCAATCGAGCTGCGATTCGTCGAATTTTCTTTGTGTCGGCCTGTTAGTAGCGCTGTCATCGTATGCGCCAGTTGGTATTGGCGGATCGAGGGTATGTTGTCAGGGGGATGCTTGACCTTATGATTGATCACCGGATGCCGTGATTTCTAGCAATGGTTTCTGTATCCGCACAACTCGTCCGACCAAGGACACGCGCTGTTTGCGAACTTTGATGATGGGATTGAGGTGAAGTTAAACCTTGTCCCTTTATGATCAGGTGGTCAGGCACTTCGTCTCAATAAGATAATCCCACGGGCTACCCATTCTGCATGAGCTCGAGCTGCGTTATTGCGTTGCTGCAACTAAATGACCCAAGAAAACACTGTCTATGTTTTGGAGGCTATGCCGAATAAATGAGGATGCACTTCATATTCGGAAGGGAAATAGAAGATGTCTTGTTTGGGAGCATGCACCAAATAACCTCGCTTACTGCCAACGCTGATGACTCCATAAATCTGGCTTAACCAATTAGCCAAAATCCATATATTGCCAGATCAATTACAAACACAGCGAATAATATTCTGAATAGAAAATGGTCTCTGGACACAGCACCCAGTTTTTGCGAGGGAGTAAATATTGGTCTGTTTCTGCGCATGCGTGTAACCCTACTATTTTTCCAAAGCATCGTATCTGCTCGTCTTGCTGGTGGAAGACATAGAGGTTATCAGGTTTGAGTGTTGGGATAGCTAGACCCGCCCCAGGGTGGAACCTGTTCTGCGGACGTCAACATCTATATTGTATATACTTAGTAGGTGGAGGAGAGTCTGATGGTCTTTCTCACACACCCCACTGGACCGACAATGAACGACTCTCCGTAAATAGGCCAGTGTTCTAGCCCCCCTGGGGGCACTGGCTTATTTCCACAAAGGCCATTTTCTCCAGACCACGAAGCTATTTCTGCAAATGGCCAAGGTTCTCAGTAGTCGAGTTAGATGTGGCGTATCAAGTTTTCGGATTTCCGAAGTGGGTCTCGCAGTCAGGATTTTCTGAAGCGCGTTTATTTCCCTGACACTTGCGCCACGGTCTGTGGCTAGGGCCCATACACTTCCGACATTGAGCCGGTTTCAACTGAAATGGTTTTGAGCGGGGATGTGTTGGTTTATGACCATGGGAGGTTATGCGAATGTTCAAAACAACAACAGAATTAGACGGGCTTGCGGCATATCAACATGCGATGGCAGCTCATAATGAGAAAAGAATTCTGGAAACAGCAGACATCCTATTTAGAGAGAAGGGATTTTCCAGAGCAAAAATGATAAATATCGCTTACCGTGCCGATGTATCAACGGCCACCTTGTACAAATATTTTCGGTCGAAGGAAGAACTTTTTGCAGCCTGCATAGAAAAAATCTCTGAACCAGACAAAAAAAATAAAGGGGCTTCTGCCGATTTTCTTCGAGATGTTATGATTGGTGGTTTGCACGCAATTAGAATTCCGGCATCGCGAAAAGTAGCTATAACCCTCCTCAAACAGGATGGTCTGCTGCCAGCAGACTAGTTTGATATGGTTGCCCTCTAGGCAGTTGTTGCAATCTGTTGCTCAACGCTACCAGACAGCGGTGACATTATTCTGGGTGATTTAATCGGGACGACTGTCATTGCTGATGGGGAAGGTCTAGCAGCAATGCCTCGTAACTATTATGGTCCCTGGCACTTTCATCACTGCAACAAGAGCGTGAGATGGCTCCAAGGCCTCTCTCAACAATGGAACCCGGTTGCTATTTCGCCGCAGCTCCATAAAAGTCGGAGCGCTGATACCGCTGATCCAACTCCCAGTACAGCAACGTACTCCCAAATTCGGAAACTTCCGTAACAATTGGTGGTCTAGCCGTTGTTTGGGGGATATCGAGATTGCTGTCGTCTTGCTCACAGGTTCGATCGTTTGTGCAAGCGAGGACTCGCGGTTGTTGGTGCAGCCGCCGAAAACGAAAGGTGGTCTTTGGTTGAAATTCCGGAGGGTTTTCCGACCCCATATGTTGGGGAGGTTGCCTGTCGTGAGACTAGTTTCGGTAAGTAGATGAAAGTTGGAACTGACAATCTGAAGAGGTTCTTGGTCAACTCAAACGCGGGATCCAATCTAGTTGATGAGTAGGAGCCCACTACTCGAAGCCTATCTGCACAGGTAGCTTGCTGCTCCGCGCTGACTTTTCAATGTTTGGACTGGAAGCCATGCTACATCGGTGGTGTGGCGCACGACTTTCCCTGTCGGAGGATGTCTACCATCATCCATAGATGAAGGTTTCTTAGATGGTAGAGCCGTAGATTCAGTAAAACCGATAGGCGGATCACCCATTTTGGTGGAGTAAACACACCGGTGCGTCTGGTCTCAATCTTCGATGATGCATAGAGATCTATAGAAAACCGCTTGATACATTTCTGACTTTATAAAGTCACGTTGGGATTCGAACAGTAGTTTCTCAAATTTCATGTCTGCCAAAACACACTTAACGTCGACAAATTTTGACAAACCATGGTCACCACCGGACCTTATGTTGGTCGTATTTGGATATTGCATAACATCTCCTCCAAGTTGTCATGAGCCTGTAGCAGCGGTTCGGAATATTTGTCCTCACTTACTAAAACGCATTATTCCACTGCTCACAAAGGCATCATTCCGCTGCGTAATTTGCCAAACTGAACAGGACAGTTCAAACTAAAACGGCTCCATATCGGAAGTATGTTGAATTGAAAATCATCCGTTTTCTTGAATGTTAGATAGACAGAACCAAAGCGTGGTGCTGTGGGCTTGAGCACAACTCATTGTGACTAGGTATACCTAGGTCGGACATTATGATTCCAAATTGGGGACTCTCAATGCTTTTAAGTTTCTCAAACGCATGAGTTCCATCGGTTTCGAAGCCATAGGAAAACCCGTTTGTCTTGAGCAGTTGCGAATGTTGTGTGAGTGGTGAGCGGTATAAAGGGAGTCCATCAGTCGCGCCGGCGGAGACGCTGCTGTTCAGACTTGTCGTCTATTTGTATCGATGATGCGTTATGCCGTGTTTTGATATTTCGCGAATGCTGCGTCAAGCTGATGCAAGGCGTCAGCCACAAGATGGCTCGCAAAATAATTCTGGAAAAGGGATGCGTGCGAATCTAGTCGTTGGAAGATTGGATAAACGCCGCGGCTATTGTACCCGGCCTCAGCGGATGGACTGGAGCTTCATTTCCCAAAAACCAGGGGCCTGTATCCGTTTGAATAACGAGCGCAACGTGATGGTTGTCTCTTGAGTTGCCGGTGATCACAAACCGTAAGGCATTGCTAGGTATGCCAGCTTCAATCATCAGCTTTCGTTTTAGAAGAGAAAAATCTTCGCCATCACCGAGTCCATCTCTCGGCACTATCCAGCGGTCCTCTACACCGAAGTGACTCCAATCATCTTCCCAAACGAGTTCACTATTGACACGTTCATTTATCTGTATCGCGATAACCAGATCCTTAATGGAAACAGAACGCCGACCTGAAAGTGCGCAATGCTCCGGTTCTACAGCACACAAGTCGCTCAGCCCGGAAAAAACGGTTTCCGCAAGCTGTTCTTCGCTGATTTCAGAAAATTGATTCTGTGCAGCAATGGCCGCAGGATGAACTAGAAGAAGACCGGGGGTATCGGTACACGAAGCAATTATCAGGCCCCCAAATATGATTGGGAGGGCGTTGATCAATAATTGAAACGATTGCGCCACACCCAATTCCTAACTGGTTTCCAATCTGCCGGGGCCACCACAAAAGTTGTCTTGGAAGGCGGTCAGATGGCAAGCTGAGATGCTTTCATTTTGGAAAATGTTGGGTGTCTGGAATCATGCGCCGTCATGCAAATTTCCCGAGACTTGCTAAGTGCATATAGGTATCGTTTTAGACCCTGAGAAGAGAGGCTCCGTAGTTGTTATCAACTCGCCTGGGTGTCTTCACCTGTCTTTATCCGTAGTGGTTTTCGATGTGGCACTCGCATTCCATAGGGTAACAATTGTCTCCAGAGCATTGGCTCTGAACTTGGGTCCGCATAACCGTACCAATCAATGATCGAGCATCGATTCCAGGGCAGTATTTCGTTGGTCAAATTGTCAAGTGCTTGAAGCCCAAATGTTGTGTCAATCAGCAACACGGCATGCCCCTCGCCATTTGCAATTTTCCCTGTTGCTGGAAGAAGTAATTGCCAGGGAAGTCCCGCATCCATCAGCCTTGCTCGCTTGGCCAGGACAAAATCCTCACAGTCACCGGCGGTGCTGGTTGTTGTCCAAAACTCCTTGCGGTCATATTGCTGCAGATCGGTAAGAAATAGAACGGATCGATTTATTTCTCGGTTCACTTCATCAAGCAGTGCAATGTGCATTGTTAGATTGAGGAGCTGATGCATCTGTTTTCAACTCTTGTAAATGCGGCACAGGCCGGATCACACCTTCCGCCGCCCTGTTCGGCAGGACGATGACACCAGAAGAGAAAGCCCATTCCTGGAGTAACAGCCTTTGCGGAGCGGTTGTGGGGGAGGGCTGGTTCCGGCAATTTCAATTGCCGCTCCATATTGCGCTCTGCGCAAGCCACAAGAATTGCGGGTAGCGCAAGCTGTAGCAGCTTCCGGCGAGAGATTGTTGTCACTCGCTGTGTAACTGGGATTGCACCTAACTGGTTCATGGGAGCAATTTACAGGGCAACTTTTTGTGATGACACAGAAACTACTTCCACCATGAAAGGTCCGCTGGCAATCGTTTGCCTAACCGCCTCAGCGTGGATGCAAGTGCTAAACTGGCGGACTTTGACCATTGGGTGTGTCCATACGCGGTCAGAAGTTCTTTGAGGGTCAATTCTATGGACGTTGCAACTTCGAATTTTGATGCACTTTTTCGAGAACCTCACCTTCAATGACGTCTTGGCAAAATGTACGTTGCCATAGAGCGTCAGCAGATTCATTCGAGGTCGGCGTTGAATATCTGTTGACGCCGTTGGTGCGGTATCGCATGAAGCAATCCGGGAGAGATGATGGAAGAAACAGTTCAGCCAAATGCCGTGCGGATCAATGTGGCAACGCCGGATGATCTGGAGGTGATTATTGCGCTTATCGGGCAGGCGCATGGCGAGAGCCGGTATGCTGCCTATCCATTTGCCCAGGTGCGACTGCGGCGCTATGCGATGCAACTTCTGAGCGATGTGGAGGGCAAGCAGGCGCGCACGTTTCTGGCGCGGGTGAACGATGAGACCGTGGGGCTAGTGGCAGCGAGCGCCAACCCGCTGATCTATTCCACAGCCGTGGTTGTTTCCACCATGCTCTTCTTTGTGATGGGAGCTCATCGTGGCGGCAGCGTTCCGCCTCGACTTTTGAAAGCGCTGGAGGGATGGGCGCGGGAAAAGGACGCGGTCGAGATTTCCGTTCACGTCACTCGTGGAGAAGATGAGGGCGCAGAGCGCATCAATGCCTTCTTCCGTGCCAAGGGTTTTGAGGCCTCGGGCGAGAACTTGCATTTGAAGCTTTGACATGTTGTTCTGGATGCTCGGGTCAAGCCCGAGCATGACAATTGTGGAAGATCAACGACGCTCAATCTAGACAAACCCTGTCACCCTCGGGCTTGACCCGAGGGCCCATAGCCGTAAGCGGCTAGTTCACCACTGGCTTGTCTTTCGCCTCAGCCTTCGCGCCTTCCCCGGCCTTGGTGCCCTCAAGCGTCATCACTTTGCGTTTGCCGTCCTTGCCGGTGGCGTGCATGCGGAAGCTTTGGCCCGCAAACACAGTCTTTTGCAGGTCCTCCAGCATCTTGTCCTGATGGCCGAAGGGGGCGATGAGTTCCACCAGCCACAGGTGGGGGCCGGAGTTCCATTCACCCGGCGCCAGCCGGTTGGACCCGCCCTCAAGCCGTGCGGCGGCTTCATCAGACAGTTTTGCCCAAAGCGCCACGCCCAGTGGCTGGTCCTTACCCGGAAAAATACGGAACTGGCGCTGCAGCAAAGGCGGCATGGCCAGCCATTCCAAGTCGGACACAAAGAAGTTGCGATGCCCCTTGGACTGGGTCATGAGCCAGGTGACCTGCCCGAAAATGTCGGAGACAGTCGGCACGGGTTTGGGGGGCATAGGCTTTGGGGCCGCCGGACTTGTGTCGCTGCGTTGTGCTTCTGCTTTCCCGTCCGCTCCACTCATCTCACGCTTATCCTTTTTAGATTCTTACCAGTTTGCTTTATGCGCCTTGCCGCCGCTCATTTCCAGCGCGGTCTCTCGTGCGACGCACACACGTTGGTGCATTAATATACCAATCGCTGCGCCTGCACTTTCGCGTCCGACTTATCCACAGCTTTCTGCACCCGCGCCAGAATTACAACTTGCCTTCCCCTCATGGTGGAATGCAAGCTCTGTTTCGAGGTGGGTGTGGTATGTGGGGATGGAATGTTGAAGCTGACTTTGATAAGTGTGGTTGTTCTTCTGGTTTTTGCTGCTTCGGTATTCCTATACGGAATATTCTTTGAACCACGGCCAGACTACCAGAGCTTGTTGAGCGCCGATCAGACGACAGATTGTCCAGACATTATTACCCTGCCGGATTTTTCCAAGCCACCGGGAAAGTCCACTTTCGCATACCTATCGGATATCCAACTACCCGCCCCGCATTCTGGTAGTGGTTGGGTGGAGAGTGGCGGTGAGGACTCGTTGATTGGGGATTGCACGAGTTCAAGCATCAATCCGGTGGACATTGATGACTGGACTGATGCCGAAGTATTGCGCGAAGTTGCCGTCGAAGCGCGTTTGCGCGCGATAAGGGCATGGAACTGCAATGATCAAAAGAGATATTTTAGTAACGCTTTGAAGGCCTTGCAGATATCCCTTTCTGTTGGTGACATCGAACAATCACTAGTCGATGAACAAACACTAGCTGACTTAACGGCTATCTTAGAACGTTTCAATGCGACGCGATGCGATAATTACAGAGGGTCTTGCGCCCGTTTTCTGACGTTGTACGCGCACTATCTATTTCAAAAAGGCGACGATGAACAAGCGAGGTCTTCCTACCGACACGCATTTTGGTTGCTGAATGGGGACGCACGCGCCCTGGAATCTGTCGCCCCCTTTGTGGCTATGCTGGAAAGAGATTTTGGTAGTCTGCAACGCGCGGCTTCGTATTATGCTGCTGCAATAAATCTTGTAGGTGAAGACGTCTGTCCACTGCATTTAGCAATGTACCTTACAGCACTGCAGGATGTACTAGCAAAACTTCCTTTCGAGGGAGGCTTTGGCGCACCGCCTTTCGATGGAGACCTTGGCGTACGGCATTGTGCTCTAAATGTCTCCGCTAGGTTTGGGGCAGACACGGAAGACCGAATCTCACAGATGACATCGCAATGCGACGTCATCGACCTTACGCAGATGCTAGTGATAAGAAATTTCTCAAGATATCGATTCAGTGAATCAATGGGGTCTCAATGACACAACTTGTCGATCTTAATATTTCGTCTGCGGCTCAAGTTGATATAGATGCAGCTCGAGCTGATGCCTTGGATATCTCGCGAGCTGGTGACATTCTACCATCTCTCCCAGGTGAAATGGATGGCCCGGTCTGGAGTGGAGGTCCAAGTCTTTTCAAAGTTGTAATCAAGTCGCTACCGGTTGTAGGCAAGTTCGCGACCGCGTTTTTGTACATGGTTTCGCGCGCTGACGCTAATGATCTTACAAAGGTTCGTGCCCAAACAATCATTGCCCAGCACAACTTATTTGAATCTAACGTTGCGCAATATGTTTCTCAAGGATCGACTATAGCCGAGGCGGAAAACATCATCCGCGAACAAGTGGAAGATTTAATTTACGAGCCTGAGTACGAAGGATTTTTTGACGGCGCGTTTGCGCTTGCTGATTCAGTAAGTACACCGCTCTTGGCATTGGCGAAAAACTTATTCAACGCAATTGACTCGGCGGCTAGGAGCCAAATAGACACCTTGTCAGAAATTGAAATAGAATTTGTGTCCTCAGCAAACGCAGCCCCAACCGAAATTGCGATTAAAATTGGTGCCGGATACAAACTCAAATTTTCACAGAGCAACATCTCAAATCCATCAAGCTTCGACAAATTGAACTTGGAGTATGAAGCAGGCGTATTATTTGAGGAGGCGGTGCAAAGTGCGATTGGAACCGCTTCCGCAGCTGGATTTGACGAGGTGCTCGTTTCGGATGCGGCGACTGGTACGAGTAAAAAATTCGGTGTTGTTGGCAGCTCCACGTACGAGTTGTTGAAGAATTCCATCGCTGACCCATCCAATTCTGGACTCTTACAGTTTGAAGATGCAAGCGGAAGTTCCGCGGCGGGATTTGAGGCAATCGCGGATACGGGCTTGGCTGGCGAAATCGCCACTTTCGAGAATCTCAAAACTGCTATCGATACAGATATTGGCACCTACAGCCCGCTCCTGAAGAAGGGTGATGTCGCGACGAAGTGGGAAGTCGGCGGCAAGATGGCTTTCTCTGACTCGAAGAATGTCTTCACGCTGGAGAAATCTGACAATGGCACATCAACCGGGCTGATTAAGAAAGAGATATCGGTTGGTGGGGAAGGCTCGAGCACTCAACTCAAGTTGGACCGTACCGATACGAATGGTGACGGCATCATCACTAACGCGGATGAGGCCTCAAACCTTGAGGTGCAGGAGGGCGTTAGTCCCGGCATTACCGGTGCGGAGATCGGGCAGGCATTTGGATCAGCACTTGGTCAGTATTTTTCTAGCGACAATGTTTTTGAGCAGGTGGCGTTTGGCGCCGTGTCATCTACTTTCTTTGGCAGTGTCGGCGAGACCATTGATGGTTTGCTGGACGGCGAGAGTTTTGATGAGGCTGCCAACGGAGATGGTACAAACCCTGGGGGGTTCTCTAATTTTGGAGAGCGGTTGGGTGCGAAAGCGGCGAACCTGGCCATCGGGCAGATCAGCTCCTTCATTGTTGGCGAAGTCATTGGCGGTGACAGTTTTGCTGCCGACTTTGGCCGGGCGACCGCCAATTACTTTCTCTCGACAACGATTGCGCAAACAGTCGGGCTTGAGGTCGTCACCGAAGCGGCGGCGAATGCGTCGACGGCTTTTTCGGCGGGTGGTTACACGTTCAATCCGGCCACGGCCCT
>JAESQI010000051.1 GCA_016765255.1 Robiginitomaculum sp.
CTCGCATCGGGGGAGGCCAAAAAGGCCACAACTCCCGCCACTTCGTCTGCTTGTCCAATGCGGCCTAACGGGGTACGCGAATGGATCATATTGAGAGCTTGTTCATTTTCAGCCACTCCCGCCAGCATTTCTGTTTTAATACTTCCAGGGCCAACGCTATTGACCCTAATTCCATAAGGCGCAAGTTCCAACGCCATACCCTTGGTCAATTGGTTTAAACCACCCTTGGAAACTTCATAGGCTAAAATATCAGCAATGGCGACCACGGCATTTACAGAAGACATATTGATAATGGAAAATTGGCATCTTTCCCGCCCAGAACGATCATCTTTATCATCCAAGACTTGCACCATATGTTTCGCAACAGCTTTTGACACTAAAAAAGCACCGCGCAGATTAACCGAAAGAACCTTATCGAAATCCTTAAGGCTGAGATCTAATATCCCGCCTTTAATGATTATACCTGCATTGTTGACCAAAACATCTATGCGATCAAAGCTATTGAGTGTCTGCGCGACTAAGTTGTGAACCGATAACTTATCAGCTACATTACAAGACACAAATATAGCTCTTTTTTCTGGTACAGCCAGCTTATCTAAGGCAGCAAGTCCAGCTTCAGTATCGTGGTCTGCAATAACGACACGGTCTCCGTTTTCTATAAACCGCCTTACACAGGCATAGCCAATTCCCTTGGCTCCACCTGTTACGATAACAACACGTCTTTCAGGCATGAAACCCTCTTTTGTAACTTATGTTTTTGAGATTTTTTTTAGATCAACTCGATCGGTAATGAATTATTTTTTCTTTTAATTGTAATTTTTTCTTTTTGAGGGCGGTGATACGGACATTGTCAGGCGCGGGATGTTGAAGCTCAGCTTGTATTTTTCCATCCAATTGTGTGTGTTTATTATTCAGCTCTTCCAAATGCGCCGATAAAGCCATTCGCACCTCCTACATGTGTTGAGACTCATGCCTAGCATAAAAAATATCTCTTGTCACACAGATTGCAAATTTACCTCATTCCTCATACTAACCATAGAATATGAACGTGACACATAACATAAACAGCCTTTGGGAATGGTCTCTTGACGTTTATTCAGTAGAAGCTACGCGAAATGCCTGCCTCACGCTACAAGATCAACATTCGCTTGATATCAACACTTTGCTATGGCTGTGTTGGTGCGCAAACAACCATAAAACACCAACAGCATGGGCGTTAGACAAGAGTAAGACGATTGGCCTTTATTGGCAGTCCGAACTGATCGCTGGCATACGCAATGCTAGAAAACACTTAGGCAATCATGATGCAGCGCCATCGTGCCAAAACTTAAAAAAGGAGCTTTTAAAACTCGAATTACTTGCAGAGCACCGGCAACAAAATCAACTCGAAGCCCTCACGACATTTAGCCAAGACCAAAAAAAATGGACAAAAGCAAATTTGTGCCAAAATAATTTGGATCTGTTGCTGGCTTCATTGCGCAAAAAGTCACTAGGATGTGCGCGTGCAACAGAAAAATTATGTGCAAGCTTATTTGAAGAGCACCCCAAATATTGATGCCCTTCCCCTTGGCATTATTTGGGAATCACAGTAAGATATATATATGAGTGATGAATTTGAACCAGATGATGAAGCCACAAAAAAAGCCGCTCTTTTAACCACTTTAGAAAATTTAAAGATTAGCCATCGACGTCTTGATAAGGAAATTACCGCCCTGAGGGAAAATGGGGCTATTGACATGATCAATATTGCGCGCATGAAAAAACAAAAATTGGTTCTAAAGGATAAAATTTCTTGGCTCAAAAATTCAATTACACCAGATATAATTGCATGAAGCCAATGACTATTAAGACTTGGTTTTATACATCGCCCGGTCCGCGCGGTCTAAAATTTGTTTTGGCGTATCTTGTGGATGACAAATACTCACCCCCCAAGCTGCGCTTAAATGTACATCTTCTGTACCAATTTCAATTGTTTGTTCCGCTATATTACACGACAGCTTTGAAGCTTTTGCCCGCGCAACCTCCTCGTCAGTTTTAAACAATAACACGCCAAATTCATCGCCGCCCATTCTAGCAACCATATCGCAATCACGCACAGATGCTTTTAGGGCTATGCCAATTTTTGTTAAAAGTTCATCACCAACCACATGCCCAAACCGGTCATTGATTGATTTAAACTGATTGAGGTCAAAAAATACAACACAGGACGGAATATCATAACGGGCCATCATGGTTTGTGCCCGCTCTATTTCGCGTATAAAGGCACGCCTATTATAAATGGGAACTAAAGGATCCGTATCTGCAGCATGCTCCAAATTTAAAATTCGACTTTTTAAGGTCGTGATTTCGTCAAGCAGACGCAAACGCTCTGTTGCGTTAAACCCACTGTCGCCCGAGCCAGAGTCTAGCTGGACTTTCTGTAGACTTTGTTTTGTTAAACTTTGCAAACTCATATTCCCACCAGTTTATTATTTGAGTATGCAATAACACCATCTTGTTAAGGGAATGCTTAATGGATTTGTTAAAATGACTTTTTTTGTTTCAAATGCACTGTAAATACGTTACAAACTGTCGTTTTACGGGAATATGAAGGCATGAGTAGGACACAAACCAATTCCAGAAAAACTGCAAAAATCGCCCTTATTATGGGCTCTAAGTCCGATTGGCCAACCATGAAGCACGGGGCAGATATCCTCGATCAACTCGGTGTTAACTATGATGTCAAGATTATTTCGGCCCACCGCACACCGACGCGTTTATTCACATTTGCCAAAGGTGCGAAGGACAATGGTTACCACATAATCATCGCAGGCGCTGGCGGTGCCGCCCATCTCCCTGGCATGGTTGCAGCCTTGACCCCACTGCCCGTTTTAGGTGTTCCCATAAAAAGCAAGGCTTTAAAGGGCATGGATAGTTTGCTCTCTATTGTACAAATGCCCAGCGGTATTCCCGTCGGCACGTTGGCCATTGGGGACGCGGGCGCTAAAAATGCAAGCTTGCTGGCTGCGTCCATTCTCGCACTGCACAATAAAGAAATAGAAAAATCTTTAAGCGCGTGGCGGCAATCCCAGACCGATACGGTCAGTATTGATCCGCGTACATAGCCGAAATGAAAACAACTCCCCTAAAACCTGGCTCCACAATCGGGATTTTTGGCGGCGGACAATTGGGTCGTATGCTGGCGCAAGCCGCAGATAAATTAGGGTATAAGGCCCATATTTTTGATGTGTTTGCCGACACACCTGCAGGCCGCGTCAGCGAGGCCCGCACCGCTGCCCCCTATGATGATTTAAACGCCATTCGGGAATTTTCCCAAAGCTGTAATGTGATCACTTATGAGTTTGAAAACATACCCGCTGCCGCCATTCATGAGGCAAATTTACACGCTCCTGTTTTTCCAAGTGCCAAGGCCCTTGAGACCTCTCATGATAGATTGGTAGAAAAAATATTCCTGAGTGACGTGGCCAACGCCCCTGTCGTAGATTTTTTCAAAGTCGAAACCATGGAAAATCTAGCCAATGCGTTGGACGATTTTTCAGGGCCATGCGTATTAAAAACAAGGCGGTTTGGTTATGATGGCAAGGGTCAGGTAAAAATCAATAGTCCAAAAGAGATCCGATCAGGCTTTGCCCGCCTCGGGGGCGCTGATCTTATCGCTGAAAAGTTTGCGCCTTTCGTGCGCGAATTTTCCATTATCGCAGCACGGGGCCAGGACGGCGACATAGCTTGCTACCCCTTAACTGAAAACATACACAAAGACCATCGCCTCCACACAAGCTATGCCCCAGCGGATGATCCGCAGAACATTAGCGGTAAAGCCCACAATATCACAAACCGCATCCTCAACGCTTTGGAGTATGTCGGCGTTATGGGGGTAGAGTTTTTTGAAATGGAAAACGGCGAACTCATCGTCAACGAAATCGCGCCCCGCGTACACAATTCTGGTCACTGGACACAAGACGCGGGCTGCTGTGATCAGTTCGAGCAACATATCCGAGCTGTCACTGGCTTACCCCTCGGCAATACAAAGCCAAATCACACAATTCTCATGACCAATCTCATTGGAGACGAAATAAAACATATTGATGATTTAGCAAAACAACCCAACACATTTGTCCATAATTATGACAAGCGCGATATCCGCTTGGGCCGTAAAATGGGCCATGTGAATGTGATTGTCAGTTAACCCTTTATTCGTTTAACCACGTCGTTTGCTACGTCTTGTACCGTAGCGGATTTTTCCCAAAATTTCGGCAGGGTCGGGCAATGTGGCAATGCGTTTTTTAAACTTAAATTTAGCCCCTTCAAACTGCATAACATTTTCAATACGCGCATCAATAAAGGCTAGGGCTTTTACTTTTTTTGAGTCATCATCGCTAAGCCATGCAAGCAGTGATGTGCTGATAACTGCTGATAAACTGGTGCGTTTGGTGTAATAATTAAAATCGGTTGATGTATCACCAATGGCGCGCCACATCGCGTCTGCGCTGGCCCATAGAATTTTAGGGCTTAACGCCAATCCGTCAGGCAGAGCTGTGCGAGCAATGGCCCGTTTGGCGGCTTCTTCATGAGGGCTAATAATTTTAAGTCGAAATAAAATTGCCCTTGTAATTTTATCCCGAATCCGCATTTTGCTTTGGTCAAGCTTGGCCATTTCAGCCATCATATAGCCGTCATTTTGGGTGTTCCAAAAAGTAATAACTTCAAGCGGGCCACCTGAAAAATAAAGCTCGTCCGCCCCACTCGGAAGTCCTGCGTCTTTCACCGCCTGTTTTAACGACAGACTTGACCAACCATCAAACGGCACATGCTTAAGCATAGCGTCCAAAATGGCTCGCCGCGCTTTCAGTGATGGGTCGATTTGAGTACGGGTCATAGGAGTAGTGTAGTGCAAAATTTACTAAATATCAACCTCGCTTGAATTTGAGTTTTTGNCCGAACCAAGCTTTGACAGAGGCCATGCCTCCGCCTGTTAACACGCCGTGTTTAAACAAACGGGCCGAGAGCCACACCACAAGCGCTGACGAAACGATCAGAGTCAAAACAGACAATAGAGTGTCCCACAGAGGCGGGTCGGAAGGCAGTCTGATAATGGCGGCGAAGGGTGCAGAAAACGGAATATATTGCGCGACCATCAAAAGCGGAGAGTCTGGATAAGCGATCCCAACAGGTACAACCAATATACACGCCGTCAGCAATAATACCATTGGCGTCATTAAGGTAGAGGCGTCTTGCATACTCTCGGCCATTGCCCCAAGGGCGATAAAGATCGAGCCATAAAACACATAACCCAGCAAAAAGAAAATAGGTAAGAACACTAACATTTTTGTGCTCATCGCTTGGGATAGACCGTCGGCAAAGGCTCCGTCACCAAAAGTGAGGGCAAAGTAAAATCCTAGCCCTCCCATGATAATCCAAGGCAAGAGCGAGGCGATGGTCAGAGCCGCGACACCGATCAACTTACCAAAGAAAATTTCGGAAAACCGCGTACNCGCAAGTAACATTTCCAATACTTTGTTGATTTTCTCCTCGACCATAGACATGAGCAACATATAGGCGCCCGTAAACACGGCAAACCACAATACAATAGACAAGACAGCCGCAACTACAAATGGGAGNTTATCTTCAGCGCTAACCGCTTGCCCGCCTTTGCCCGATTTTGATTTACTCGGATCAAAGCTCCCCACCGAAAGGGCTGATTTACGGCTGGAAATATATCCACTTCGCGTCAAACCACCGGTTTCAAGGTAATGCCCTGTGGCCTGTCTGGAGAAATAACGGTCAGCCAAATCTGCCAGAGCATTCTGAGTTGGNTTTGTAGACCAATAATCAGCCTTGATAGTGCCAATTTCTTCATAAATATGCAGCACCCCTGCAAGGGAGTATGCCTCGCCTTCGAGTGTTATTTTATTCTCACCCATTACATACGCCATCAAACCGTCCAAAGTTTCTGACGGCGGGGCGACAAATTTCAACTTGCTTTCAGGCATTTTTATATAACCAGCAATTTTCGGATTTGATTTGGTGATAAAAGTTTTTGCGGCCTCTGGGCCTTGCGTATCCAAAATAATCTTAAATTTTTCTTTTTCGGAACGCGGCACTGTGTATTTTGCCACGCCTCTTAGGGCAATTTTCATGAGGTTTTCATTATCCTGCTCAAGCAATCTTTCGATAGCCGCACCGTGTACGCCCGTTTCATCCAAAATACTGACAAACCGAGTTGGTTCAGATTTAGCCATGACGAGGGGTGCCATAACGCCAAAAATAATACCAATAAACGGCCCAAGCGCGGATAACCAAAACCCCCATGTTTTCACATAGCCAAGAAAGTCCCTTTTGGCGATAAGGAGTGTGCGGCGAAAACTCATTTTAAAACCTGCCTGTGGTGTGTTTGGACTGGTTAAAATGTTCATTTACTCTCTCCAACAAGGTTTACAAATGCATCATGCAAACTTGGCCGCTCTGGCTCGAACCTGATCAGTTTTAAGTTTGCGTCGCTACAGGCCTGCAATACATCCTGTGGACGTGCATCTGGTTTTAATATCAATTTCCATACCTGTTCACCAAGATTATTCATCTCGCTGGCAAAGGGTTCTAGGATAGCTTTTACATTTTCACCACGGGCCTCGATCACTAGTTTTTTAGGCGCGTATTCAAGGGCAGAAGCCAAATCGCCATCAAATATTTTTGCGCCGTCATCCATCAAGATAATACTGTCACACAAACGTTCGGCGTGTTCCATTACATGGGTCGAGAAAATAATCGTCCGCCCGCGTGCCGCAATTTCGCGCACCATATCTTCGAGAAGTTTTTGGTTAACTGGATCAAGGCCTGAGAACGGTTCATCCAAAACTAAAAATTCAGGGTCGTGTGCAATCGCGGCGATCAACTGTACTTTCTGTGCCATACCTTTGGAAAGAGTTTTAATTTTTTTGCGTTTAATTTCCCCAAGACCGTACCGCTCTAACATTTGATCAGCTTGCGCCAAGGCAGCCCGACCTTTCATACCGTTGAGTTGAGCAATATGCGCAATCGCGTCACGGGCAGATATTTTACGGTATAGCCCGCGTTCTTCGGGCAAAAACCCAACACGCCCAAAGGCATCGGGCCCAGGCTGACCACCAAATAATTTAACATATCCGTCTCCGTCATCTGGAGAGATAAGGCCAAGTGCTATGCGTAAGCTAGTTGTTTTCCCCGCCCCATTCGGGCCTAGAAAACCAACAATTTCGCCTTTCTTGATCTTAAAACTAACATTATTAACCGCTTTCTTACCCGCAAATGTCTTGCTGATATTGTCGAGTTCAAGAATGATATCTCTGGTCTTGTTCATGTTCATCCTGTGCGTGAAAATTGCAACCCTAGTCAAAGGGGTCGCACAAGGCTAGACTATTTATATGGATAAAAAAACCGCAAAACAACTTTTACTTATCAGAAAAGCAGAACTGGAAAATTTGCGCGCGCAAGCCAAGGACAACAGAAAACCCATTGCCCTAGATCAAACATCTGTTGGACGTCTTTCGCGCATGGACAGTTTGCAAATTCAGGCCATGGATAAAGCAGCCGACGCGGCGCGCGCCAAACAAATACTGCGTATAAATGCGGCCCTCATACGTATTGACATGGATGATTTTGGCTATTGCGTGACCTGCGACGAAGAGATTGCGAGAAAGCGCCTTGAGCTAGATCCGTCAACGCCACTGTGCATAAATTGCGCGCGTGGATAACTCTCTATAATATCAAATTATTCAAGGGTTTTCCTTGGGCCAGCAAATCCAAATTCTCGGCCACCTTTTTCCATCTTCGTTGATGTTGCCCTTCTGACCACGCAGAACAGTGGGGTGTCATCACAACATTGTCCAAGTCTTCAAACGGGAAATTTGACGGCTTTGGAGTGGGGTTAGTCGGCGTGGGATATTGATACCAAGTATCCAAGACTGCTCCGCCAATACTCTTATTCTTGAGCGCGTTAAATAAATCTTCCTCGGCGCAGATTTGACCACGAGCTACATTTATAAGTACTGCGCTTGGTTTCATTTTTGAAAGTGTATCTTTGTTAATCAAACCAATCGTATCTGCATTAACGGGGCACGCAAGCACCACATAATCACTACGAGATAGCAAACCGTCCAAATCATCACTACCCCCCAGCCACGACAAGGGTTCGGGCGCAGCGCGGCGCTTACTAGCAATTGCAATAACCTCCATATCAAATGCATGAGCGCGCTTGGCAATGCCTTGACCAATATCGCCGTATCCGACAAGGCCAAGGGTTTTCCCTGCGAGTTCTCCGTGCCGCTCACCTACCCCTGCCGAGCCGCCGTAATGCCAAGAGCCAGATTTGAAGTCCGCGTCTATTAAAGTAAGTTTAACCTCGAAATGTAGCATGGCGGCCAGAACATATTCCGCAATCGTTGTGCCGTGCGTGTAGATATTACAGGCCACACAGCCGTCCGCTAACATTTCCTTTTGCAACCATTCATGGCCCGAAAACGGAATTTGAAACAATTCAAGACTTGGCGTTTTCATCGCCGAAAATATGCGCCCCGAAAGCAGCGCGTCTGCGCCCACCACAACGGCCTTAGCGTTTTCCATAGTCTTGATGAGTTCGTCGTCGCTTTGCGCAGGCACCCACGAAGCAATAGCGAAATCTTGAGTGAGGTGGCTTTTGAGTAAACCCTCAGCCGTTTTACAATACTCCCCCAACAATACCAGTTTCATCACAACCCTCTTTAAGTTTTATAATTGCATCTACCTTATCAAGGTTAGCACGAAGTGCGGGCCATTCAAGAGTACCCGCAAATTTAAAATGCCCCGTTTGTTTGGGGAGAGTATCACGTATCTCTTGGGAAAGTTCCACCAAATTTGCCCCACCCGTCATGGCCACAAGCTAATACTGGAAGGCCCATTCCAAGCTATAGTCATAAGCCCAGCTTATAAATAGGTTGAGAAAGGCCTAGAACTTATCTGATCTGTGTATGGCGATAAATTCCTTGATATGTGCGGCCATTTCTATCCCCCACAACATATGCTGTCCATTTTTAATCAGCACAAAGTTTTTATCCCCCTTGTGCAAATCATAAAGGGCACGCCCTTGAGAGAACGGGATCAATTCGTCCATACCGCCGTGCAAAACCAACAAAGGCGCGGTGACAAACGCGATTCTTTGATCTGACCTATATGTGTCTTTCAAGAATAACGACGTCGGGAAAAACGGCATTTGCAAATGGCTCATAGCGGACATTGACAAAAACGGTGAGCCCAAAACCAGCCCTGCCCCCTCCCTTTCTTTGGCCACATGAACGGCAATGGCGGCGCCCAGGCTATGGCCAAAAATAATGATGTTTTTGGGCTGGATTCCTTTGGCAATCAAAGCGTCATAATTGGCCAGAGCCGTCCTTAATATATCATCCTCGTTTGGTGTTCCAACATTCGCCGCATAGCCCGGATATTCAACACCCAGATAGCCTGCACCCCATGACGCAAAGGCATCGTAATAATCCTCGTAGTGATGGGCGGCACTGCCATTTCCGTGGATAAACAAAATGACGGGCGCGTCTTTTGTTGACGGCGCCTTATAAATAGAATTTATGTCGCCAATGCCCTCGACAGTTATCGGTAAAATTCTTCCGACAAATTCATCTTGCGGGATGGGTTCAGGCGGTGGAAAATACATAAATTTACGTTGGGCAAAATACACATAGATGATCGCGGCCAAATACAGGCCCACAACACCAATACATATCCATTTAAGCCAAGCCATTAAAGTGCCTTGATAATATCCTCAACCATTTTTTTGGCGTCGGCCAAGAGCATCATGGTTCCGTCGGCGTAAAATAGATCATTATCAATCCCTGCATAACCAACAGAGAGAGATCGTTTGACAAACAACACGGTCGTCGCCTTGTCCACATCCAAAATCGGCATCCCGTAAATCGGGCTTTCGGGATCGGTTTTGGCCGCCGGGTTGGTGACGTCATTGGCACCAATGACGAATGCAACCTCGGCATTGGCAAATTCTGAATTGATATCTTCAAGCTCAAACACCTCATCATAAGGAACATTGGCTTCGGCCAAAAGCACATTCATATGGCCCGGCATCCGTCCCGCTACAGGGTGAATTGCGTAAACCACGTCCACACCTTCTGCTTTCAACTTGTCCGCCATTTCGCGGGTGGCGTGTTGGGCTTGGGCCACGGCAAGTCCATATCCCGGTACAATGATTACTTTGGAAGCATTTTTCATGATAAAGGCAGCATCGTCCGCCGAGCCGCGCTTAACGGGGCGTTGCTCTTTATCACCTGCATCACGGCTAGAAACTTCCGCGCCAAACCCACCCAAAATCACACTAATGAAAGAGCGGTTCATAGCTTTGCACATAATGTAGGACAAAATAGCACCAGATGACCCCACCAACGCACCTGTAATAATGAGAGCTAGATTACCAAGAGTGAAACCAAGTGCCGCTGCCGCCCAACCCGAATAGGAATTGAGCATGGAGATCACCACAGGCATGTCCGCCCCGCCAATGGGAATGATGAGGAGAAACCCAATCAGGAAAGCAAGAGCAACAATGCCGATAAAGACGGTAGCATTTGCCCCGCCTGATGCCATCAACATACCGATCATCGCCGTGAGAATTAAAGCCAAAACGAGGTTAAACAGATGCTGACCTTTAAACACAATCGGCGCACCTGACATATTGCCGTTTAGTTTCAAAAACGCAATAATGGAACCAGAAAACGTAATCGCACCAATGGCAGCACCCAAAGACAGCTCAAGCAAACTCACCGTATGTAAATGCCCAACCTCGCCAATCCCGAAACTAGCAGGGGCATAAAAAGCCGCAACTGCGACCAATACAGCCGCCATACCAACTAATGAATGGAACGCCGCAATCAATAGCGGCATGTCAGTCATGGGGATATTTTTGGCAATATAGGCACCAATACCGCCGCCTATACTAAGGGCAATCAGCATATAAATGAGCGCCTGTCCGCTCATGCCAACGAATAAGACCGTGGTGACAATCGCAATGGCAATCCCGATCATGCCGTAAATATTCCCTTTGCGCGACGTCGCGGGTGAAGACAGTCCGCGTAAGGATTGAATAAATAAAATGCCAGAAATAACGTAAAGAAGTGCGGCAATGTTTGCAGTCATAATCATGCCCTACCCCTTTTTCTTATACATGGCGAGCATGCGTTGGGTCACAAGGAAGCCACCAAAAATATTGACAGCGCACAATAAAGTTGCGGCGAGACCAAATCCACTAGAGAGATTTATCCCAGCGGCGCTGGAAGAAACGGCAACTAAAGCCCCGACAACAATCACAGACGAAATCGCATTGGTTACGGCCATAAGCGGCGTATGAAGGGCAGGCGTCACCGCCCACACCACAAAGTAACCAACAAAAATTGCCAACACGAAGATTGCCAGTTGAAAGACAAACGGGTCAATTGCCCCGCCTGATACGCCGTATGCTGCATCACTCGCAGCGTCCACCGCTTCCACGCTAATAGTTGGCAGGCTCTTTGCTGCCTGCTCGACGGCCTCAACCGCCGTTTCCAATCCTTCGATTGCTTTCTCCAGAGCCGAATTCGCCATTATGCG
>JAESQI010000052.1 GCA_016765255.1 Robiginitomaculum sp.
CACAAAAAACGAACAAGCCATAGCAACCAGAAGCGCTGCCCACACAGACCAGTCAGAGCCAATAAATGACATTGCAAGATACCCTAATGCGAGCCCGGCTGTCAAAATCAACAAGGTGGATTTGCGGCCAAAGCGATCAGAAATCCAACCGCCGCCGGGGCGAGACATTAAATTCATGAAGGCATATCCCGCCGCAATCATACCAGCGGCTACGGCACTTAGGCCAAATGTCTTGGCGAAAAATAACGGCAACATAGAAATAACGGCCAACTCCGAGCCAAATGTAGCGAAATATAAAATATTGAGTACGGCAACCTGTTTGAATTTATAGCGCTGAATTTCCGGTATACCTGCACGGATGCGCGGCATATTTACTTTATAAGCCATCCGCGAATCTAACACATATACGATTGCCAAACCAACCCAGATGGATATTTTCATAGTATCGGTTAACATGCCCGCTTTAGTCAAATTCCAAGCCAGCAAGGCAAGCGCCAAATACAGCGGCACTTTCATAATCAGCAAGCCTAGTAAGTCCGCCTTTGATGTGACCTCCATGGCCGCTTTACTACGCGGCTTGAAATAATGTGACCCTTCCGGCACATCACGCACATTCGCGTAATAAACAAAACTATAGAACAGACAGATCAGTCCGGTTATCGCCACCGCATAGCGCCAGCCATCCTCTCCGCCAAACATCAAAGCAAGCGTTGGTAGAGTAAAGGCCGCAACAGCAGAACCGAAATTGCCCCAGCCCCCATATATACCCTCGGCAGTGCCGAGTTGGTGATGGGGGAACCATTCCGAGACCATACGGATATCGATCACAAAGCCCGCACCAATAAACCCAAGCAGAAAACGGGCTATGGCCAATTGCGTGAAATTTGTTGAAAAGGCAAAGGCGAAGCACGGGAATGCGGCAAGAAACAGTAGACCTGAATAAACTTTGCGCGGCCCGTATTGATCTGTCATCATGCCAACGATAATCCGCGCTGGTATTGCCAAAGACACATTGAGCACCAACAAGGTTTTAATCTGCATTGATGTTAACCCAAATGTTTGCTGGATATCTTCGAGTAATGGCGCAAGGTTAAACCAGGTCACAAAGGTAATGAAAAACGCGATCCACGTTAAGTGCAGCGTTTTCATTTTGCCCTTGAAGGATAGTATATTGAAATCCGTGTCGGACATGTCTACCTCAAAAAAAATCCATAACGTGCCTTCCCGTTAGAAAAATTAGAAAATGCGGAAGAGGCAAATTTGTGTTCTGGATTTATAAGAATGCAAAACATGGCAGATACAATCCGCTTTCACCAAAATGGAAAAACTTCCAATAATATTTGCTATTGTGCATAATTTTTGTGCAGCGTTTTATCTACTTGATCAAAAATTCAGCACCATATATAGCTAATCCTGTTTGATTTGATTCAAAAGTGATGTTTTGAGAATAGGTCTTCTATCGAGCACCTGTATTTTCTGTATATACTTTTAGCTTGCGCCCACTTTTGTTCTATTGGGTTTANATCTGGCGAATATGGGGGTAGATATTGTAAAGTGTGCCCAGACTTTTTGATTGCCTCTTGCATATCCTTTCGTTTATGAAAGGTCGCATTATCCATAACAAGTACACACGCACGGGGTAATTTCGGAAGTAAATCCTTTATAAGCCATGCATGAAATACATCAGAATCCACATTGAAATCACATAGCCATGTCGTAAGCAGTGTTTTACCGAGCAAGGCGCCTATCACATTTGTGCGTCCTCTTGCACCCCAATCTTGAGTATCAAAACACCGTTTTCCTTTGGACGCGTATCCATGAGTGCGTATCATGTCGTGCGTAAAGCCACTTTCATCAATATANACAANCGNTCGACCTGCTTGTTTATAAGTCTCTATAACCTTTTTGAAGCACCGCCGTTTTTCTGCGTCCGCCCGGGGGTGTTTGAGACTTTTTTTTATAGCTCACGCCCATACGGCGCAGAGCTTCAAAAACACCATTGCGGCTAACACCCAGGCGNNCCGCNCGNTCNTAAAGATANGCATCAGGATANTGNCGTACATCACGTGCCAANGANACAATATCAATNTTNAGCCANGGACGCCNATAGTTCTTACGNGGTTCAATCCGNTTTACCCAACGGGTCAAAGTCGCAATACCAATACCAAACCGCTTAGCCGTTTGGGCAAATGTAAGGCCTTCAGCCTCACGAAAAGAGAGAACATGCTCCCTGAATTTTAAAGGATAAGTCATAACACAATATAATCATATTATACAGGATTGTCTATATGTGACCTCTATTTTACCTAACCTCAGAATAGACAAAGAAGAGCTATACGTGATTACTAAAACCAAAGATCATCAAGATGGTCAGGCTTTAATCAAAGCGTTATCGCTTNGGGTAAGTTTCTCAAGAAAAGAACAGATCATATTACACATAAAATTCTTTAGGGACTGAAGAACTTCAGTAAATATATTAGCCTGCCTTATGGGCGGAATGTCACCTATTGCCTTCGAAAGCAAGGCAGCATAATGAGTAGTCAACCTGGAACTAAACCGTGACAATTCCACGGCGTGCCAAGGCGTACATTTTACCGTTGGTATGATCGGTATCTGGAACACGGGGAAGACGGGCTTACGGATCGTGCGCCGCTGCCACGACTGTTCTGGAACCGTATTCCAGATAACATCCGTGATAAATTGGTGGAATTTGCCCTCGATGAGCTAGAGCTAAGCCCGCGTGACCTTGCCGTGACATTTACGGATACCAAAGGCTATTTTGTGTCGGAAAGCTCGGTATATAGGCTGTTAAAGGTTGATGTGAGTTTTCTGTCAAATTATTGTGATGTTTCATCGTATCTTGTTTATGCATATTACTGAGTTGGCGCATTGCGGCTTTGTAAGAGGCCGGTTTATCGGTAATTATGCTTTGCGGTTCAGACATAAGTCTCATATGCATGACTTTGTAAATCTATAAAATGAATTAAAAAGGGGACAGTATGAAACACCATTTAATGATAGCGATTGGTTTAATCTTGACCATAATATTTATTATTCGCGCCGCCGCCGCACTAGCCGAGCCTGGATTGGGCATCAGAGAGATCTATGTGGCTGGTGGATTTGTATTTTGCGGCGTGATTTTGTGGAGAGGTGTTCGTGATTTGCGAGAAGCACGGCAGATAGCCAAAGACAACGAACAATAATCACTTCATATTTTTAAGCTCTATTCTCCCCTTAGACCAAAGTCCACTATCCATTGTTTACTTTTTGTTAGAGTTATTGATTGGGAAAATCCAATCAACGCCACCATTGTGGCAATAAAGGGGAGAAAAACATTGTCTAGTTCAACAAAAATAGATGCGAAAGGATATTGGAAAGCCACTAAACGGCTCACCATTTCTTTGCTCATAATATGGTTCCTTGCGTCCTACGGCGCTGGAATATTATTTCGGGAGGCTCTCGATAATTTTCATATTGGCGGCGCACCGCTCGGGTTCTGGTTTGCTCAAAATGGAGCAATTTACATTTTTCTAGCACTGATCGTATTTTATTGCGTTCAGATGACTAAGCTAGAAAAGAAGTTTGGGGTGAAGGGGTAGATTATGGTTGATCCTTGGACAATATTTTGGGTTATTCTAACCTTTTCAATTTATATTGGTATCGCGATTTGGGCCAGAGCTGGCTCGACTAAAGAATTTTATGTAGCTGGCCATGATGTGCCGCCGCTTATCAACGGCATGGCGACAGCAGCGGACTGGATGTCTGCAGCCTCGTTCTTGTCAATGGCAGGCTTAATCGCCTTTCTTGGTTATGGCGGTTCAGTTTATCTGATGGGCTGGACAGGCGGTTATGTATTGCTTGCCTTGCTCTTGGCACCGTTCTTGCGCGAATTTGGCAAGTTTACGGTTCCCGATTTTGTTGGCGATAGATACTATTCCAAAGCAGCGCGGATTATAGCCGTCGTTTGTGCTTTGATGGTGTCGTTTACCTATATTGCGGGACAAATGAAGGGTGTGGGCGTTGCTTTCTCAGGTTTCCTTGGTGTTTCCTTTAACATGGGTATTTTCATCGGTAGCTGTATCGTATTTGTTTATGCGGTACTTGGCGGTATGAAGGGCGTTACCTATACACAGGTCGCGCAATATGTTGTGTTGATCTTTGCTTATACGGTTCCTGCGATCTTTATCTCGCTTACCATTACTGGTAATCCAGTACCTCAGCTCGGCTTTATTAGCAATGCGATGGGAACAGATGTCAGCATGTTGGAGAAGCTCAATACGGTGGTCACCAATCTCGGGTTTACCGAATATACATCAACCACAAAATCGACCATTGATATTTTCTGTATCACGGCCGCTTTGATGTTTGGTACGGCTGGACTACCTCATGTTATTATCCGGTTCTTTACAGTGGAATCAGCTCAAGCAGCGCGTAAATCTGCTGGTTGGGCTTTGATGTTTATCGCTCTTTTATATACAACGGCTCCGGCGGTTGGTGCATTTGCGCGGATCAACTTTATTGATACGGTCAATGAAGCGACATACATCACCGACGCTGAAAACTATGGCGAGCGCGCCGCGCAGATCATAGCAGAGGGCGGCAAGCCTGTTCCTGAATGGTATAAATCTTGGGAAAAAACTGGCCTGCTTAAGTATGACGATATAAATGGCGACGGCATTATGCAGTACCGGGGGCCAGCTGCTCCTGATGGTATTGCTAACGAAGTTGTGCCAAACCGTGATATCTTTGTTTTGGCTAATCCTCAAATTGCCCAACTTCCTAGCTGGGTCATTGGACTCGTCGTTGCGGGTGGCCTTGCGGCTGCGCTCTCGACAGCTGCTGGCTTGTTGATGGTGATTAGTTCGGCGGTTTCACATGATTTGATGAAACGTACCTTTAGACCGGATATGACCGAGAAGCAGGAAATGCGTGTTGCGCGGATTGCGGCTGGGTGTGCGGTGGTACTCGCTGGCCTTATTGGAGCATTCGCATCACAACTGCCCTTTGTGGCGCAGGTTGTGGCATTTGCCTTCGGTATTGCCGCAGCGTCTCTCTTCCCGATTATCTTCCTGGGAATTTTCTGGAAGCGTATGAATAGGGAAGGCGCGGTTACATCCATGCTCATCGGGCTCATCACAACTGTGAGTTATATCTGCTACTTTAAATTTATGGGTGGTACGGCTGATGGTTGGTGGTTCGGTATCTCTCCTGAAGGTATTGGCTTTGTCTTTATGTGGTTAGCTGGCGGTGTAGGCGTAATTGTTTCGCTTATGACACCTCCGCCTCCACAAGAAATCCAAGACCTTGTGGAAGATATCCGCGTACCTGGTACACGGTCATCACACGGGTCTGCAGAAGGCGGAATGGCACCTGCTGAATAATACTCTGCAATAGCTTTACTGAAGGGACGGCCTGAAAAGGTCGTCCCTTTTTTCGTTGCTGAATATAGAGTATTCTTGCATTGCACCCAAAGATTGGCGCATACAGAGATAAGGAGACGGTATGAATTAAATTGCCAGTGTTTGCTGGTTCGGAGATAGTGTTCTTCGGGGTAGATAGGTGGCAGGGTGAATTATTTTGTGA
>JAESQI010000053.1 GCA_016765255.1 Robiginitomaculum sp.
ATGGCTGCGAGTGCGGTTAGGAGTATCGGTTTGAAACGGATGGATCCTGCTTCGATTAGCACCTCTTTTAGAGGTGTAACTCCGTCTTGGCGATTACGCACAAAATCCACTAGTAATATTGAGTTTCGAACAATGATACCTGCAAGTGCGATAAAACCGATCATAGACGTGGCGGTAAACGGTGCTTTAAATATCCAGTGCCCAAACATAATCCCAATCAGGGTGAGGGGAACAGGGGCCAAAATTACCAAGGGGAGTTTGAACGATCCAAATTGAGCCACAACCAGAATATAAATACCGATGAGGGCTACTCCAAAGGCAAGGCCCATATCGCGGAAGGTCACAAAGGTTATTTCCCATTCTCCGTCCCAAAGCAGGGTCGGTATGGTTTCGTTCTCTGGTTGACCAGCCATGCGAATTTCGGGTTTTGTCATGGCATGGGCTTGCCAGTCAAATGCGTCTATTTTTCTTTGGATTTCAAGCATACCGTAAATGGGGGCTTCATACTCTCCTGCCAACTCCCCTTGGACAAGGTCGGCAAATCGTCCGTCACGCCGAAAAATGAGCGGGGATGTTTGTTGCTCATGAATATTGATAACCGCGCCCAGCTCAATCGGGGAACTGGTGATACCTGCGAGACGCCTTGGTACTGGTAAGGTTTCCATTTTGTGTGACCAGATTTTTTCAGAGCGCGGAAAGGCAATGCGNATATCAAGAGGGTCGCGGCCATCACCACGCGGACTTGTGCCAATGGTTTGGCCTGCAAAACTAATGGCCAATGTGTCGAGAATGTATTGGTGCAATACCCCGTAATCTGCCGCACTTGGCGCGTCGATTTCAGCGACTAAGCGCTTGCTTACATCCCCCATGGAGGTGTCTACATCAACGATATAATCCGTTTCTTCAAATAGCGCCCTGATTTGGTTCGCCGTTTTTCTGCGGGTTTGGGCGTCGGGGCCGTAAATTTCTGCGAGCAGTGTCGCAATGACGGGTGGGCCAGGCGGCACTTCGACAACTTTAACATTGGCGCCCGTATAAAGAGGGAGGGATTTTATCTTGCTGCGTATGTCGAGCGCAATTTCATGGCTTGTCCGTTTACGGTGTGATTTTTCCACTAAATTGACTTGCAAATCCCCTAGCTCGGGCGAGTTACGGAGAAAATAATGCCGAACAAGTCCGTTGAAATTTATCGGGGCTGACAGGCCAGCATAGGCTTGAATCGTATCTATTTCCTCGATGGTGTAAATGGCTTGGGCCAGCGTAAACAGGGTGCGTTCCGTATCTTCGAGACTGGCGCTTTCTGGCAAGTCGACGACGATTTGCATTTCAGCTTTATTGTCANATGGCAAGAGCTTGACGCGTACGGATTTGGTGGCAAATAGTGTCAAAGACAGGATAGTGACNACGCCGACGACGAGCAAAAATGTCCAAGAGCGGGCGCGACTTTGAATGATAGGCGTGACTATGCGGGCGTAAAATTTACCCAATTTACCGATTTCGTCATGTGTATGAGAAGCGTGAACTTTTGTCCGAGAGGCAAATTTTATCATGAGCCACGGCGCGATGATCACAGCAACAAAGAACGAAAATACCATAGCGGCAGATGCATTGACTGGTATTGGGGCCATATACGGCCCCATAAGGCCCGAAACAAATAACATAGGCATGAGCGCGCAAATCACCGTAAGAGTGGCGACAATTGTCGGGTTACCAACTTCTGACACGGCTTCAATAGCGGCCTTAGTGGGAGAGCGCTCGTCTTTCATACTCCAATGGCGGGCAATGTTTTCGATCATGACGATGGCGTCATCTACTAATATACCGATAGAAAATATCAGAGCAAATAGGCTCACGCGGTTGATGGTATAGCCCATCATATAAGAGGCAAACATGGTTAGGAGTATGGTCGTAGGAATAACAATGAGTGTCACGAGAGCTTCGCGTCTTCCGATCATAAAGGCGATTAAAATAACGATGGAAAGTGTGGCCAGCCCCAGATGAAACAAAAGTTCATTAGCCTTGTGGTTTGCGGTTTCGCCGTAATTGCGCGTCACAATAATATCGAGCCCGTCAGGGATAAGCGTTCCTTTTAATCTGTCTACACGCGCTAAAATTTGCTCGGAAACTTTGACAGCATTGGCGCCTGGACGTTTCGCCAGAGCCAATGTAACGGCAGGAGCCATTTGCCATTTGTTTGTGTCACGGGTCAGCGACCAAGCACGGGCCTCGCCGTCTCTACCCGTGACTTTGATGGTCGCAATATCGGATACATAGACTTGCCGACCTTCGGAGCCGCGTATCTTTAAACGTCCTAAATCAGCTGGGGACTTTATGGTGTTACCCGCTTGCAAAACAAAGCTTTTACCTGCTTGTTTTGATAGTCCAGTTGGGAAAGAATTCGCTGCGCCGCGTAATGTTNGGGCCAAAGTTTGCAAGGAGACGCCGTAAGCTGCCAAAGCATTGACATCTGGCTCTACTCTGATTTCCAAATCCCGCCCACCTTTAATATTTGTCAGGCCAATATCATCAATTTTGATCAGCTCGGATTGCAGTTCACTTGCAATCATGCGCAATGCGGTGTCATTCCAAATGTTGCCTGTGTATTTTTTAGGGGTCAGCGTCAGGGTCACAATCGGGACATCATTTATACCGCGCCCGATAATTTGCGGGACAGGAATATTGGGCGGTATACGGTCAAGGTTTGCGTTAATTTTTTCATGAATACGCAAAATGGCATCATCTGCATCCGTACCTACATTGAAACGAGCCGTCACAAGCGCGCCGTCGTCTTGGGAGGCACTATAGACATGCTCTACTTCTGGAATGGCTTTGAATATTTCTTCAAGCGGTTTGGTAATTTGCTCGACCACATCCGTCGCCATTAGCCCAGGCGCGGCTATGCGGACATCTACGATAGGCACAGAGATTTGTGGTTCCTCTTCACGGGGAATATTTATCAATGCCATAAGGCCAAGGGCGAGGGCTGCCAGCAAAAACAAAGGGGTTAAGGGAGAGCGAATTGTGGCCCGTGTCAGTGACCCAGAAATGTCCATTTTTTGTTTGCCCGTTTTATTCGCGCTCATATTTGCCTTGCTCATGGCAATTCAATCACGTCGCCAATATGTAGACCTGCCAAAATTTCTACATAGCCGTCGGCGGCAGCAATAGGGTTGGCTAGTGTCACAGGGGCGTCAATGATGTACTCACCCACATGGACTTTGACAAAATCAATGCCGTAACGAGTGTCAATATAGGTTTTAGGGATGCGTAAGGCTCTCCGTTCACCAATAGGAACGAGGACATCTACCCGTTCCCCCACGAGAGCAGACAATCCGCCGTCGACAACTGCGTCTGCTATGACTGCGCCAGCGCGCAAACTTGGGTAAATTTTTGTAATAGTCGCTTGTTTGTGTTGGTCTGAACGGGTCGGAAGGCGAATCGTTATAATTTGTCCTTGTTTAATTTGCCCTGCGTGGCGTTCGGGAAGGGCAAGCCGGACAACCCCTTCCAAGGTTGATAGTTTTGCAATGACTTCCCCAGGGGACACAGTTGAACCCTCAACAATGTTGACTTCGGTGACAAGCGCATTTGCGGGAGATTTAATCACCCCTTTTGATTGCCGCGAAATGAGTGTGGCTCGCTGGGCTTGCACACTTTTTAAATTTTTCGCTGTCACGTCCACCACAGTCCGAGCTTGATCTCTTTTTACGGGAGAGACAAAACCCTTGGCGAGGAGTTTCTGTGCGTTGGACAATTCGGTTTTGTACTGGGTAAGCTGTTTCTCAATACCAGATATTTTGGCATCTAGCGCTTCGATTTGGGGCTTAAGGCTCTCGTCGCGTACAATTGCAAGGGTTTGTCCTTTCTGGACCACACTGCCTTCATCAATGTTGAGGCGGATGATGATCCCAGAAAGTCGTGAACGAGCTGTGGCCGTATCACTGGCTTCGAGGCGAGCGATGACAGGGCGAACATCTACAATAATTTCCTCGGTAAGTGTGAACGAAGTTGACGTTTGCGCCAAAACGGGCAGGGTAAGGCAGGTCAAACTGTAGAGTGTAAGTGCAGTTATGAATATCAAGTTCAGCTTCATGGTGTGTCCAGTTTTTGGTTGGCTTTAATTGTCGTCACTTTATATGTACCGTACAACTGTAAGTAGAAAAGTGATTGTCTTATATTTTATTATACATAATTTCGTATTTGCGCAATAACGAAATTAAGTGTATAAATCAATACGCAATATGGAGAAGAGAATGGCGAAAATAGTAATTTTGGGTGCTGGGCTAGGCGGTGTAGGTTGTGCGTACGAAATGAAGGAAAAAGCACGCAGGGAAGATGAAGTCATTGTTATCAATGATATTGATTATTACCAATTTGTTCCGTCACACCCTTGGGTATTGGTGGGGTGGCGCACCCGCGAGAAGGTCACAATAGATCTGGTTGCGCCTATGAAAAAAAAGGGGATCACATTTATCGTAGACGCAGCGACCAAACTTGACCCTGACACGAAAACCATTCATTGCCAAAGTGGCCGCATGGTAGAATATGATTATCTGGTCATTGCGACTGGCCCGACATTGGCTTACGGTGCCATTGAGGGCCTTGGCCCGAACGCCCACACTCAATCTGTTTGTCATATTGACCATGCTTTACAGGCCAATGACGCCTTTGAAAAATTTTGTAAAAATCCGGGGCCAATTATTGTTGGCGCCGTGCAGGGAGCGTCTTGTTACGGGCCTGCTTATGAAACCGTGATGATTATCGACACGGAATTAAAGCGCCGCAAAATCCGCGATAAAGTCAAAATGACCTTTGTCACGGCGGAGCCTTATATCGGCCATCTTGGTCTTGACGGGGTTGGCGATACCAAGGGCTTGCTCGAGTCTGAAATGCGTAATCGCCACATTAGCTGGATTACCAATGCCAAAGTAACCAAAATTACGGCGGGTAAAATGTATATTGACGAAATGGCGACAACCAAAAAAGTCAAGCAAAAGCACGAACTTGATATGTCATTTTCCATGATGTTGCCGCCGTTTAAGGGCATCAATGCGTTACAAAACCTTGACGGGCTGGTAAACCCTGCGGGCTTTGTCTTTGTCAATAAAAACCAATATAACGATAAATATCCAGAAATTTACGCGATTGGTGTGTGTATTGCCATTCCGCCTATGGGCAATTCTCTTGTGCCAGTTGGTGTACCTAAAACTGGATATATGATCGAGTCTATGGCAATGGCGGCTACCGATAATATTGCAAGAGTTCTCAGAGGCGGCGAGGCAGACCAAGAGGCGACTTGGAACGCTATCTGTTTGGCGGACTTTGGAGACGGCGGCGTCGCCTTTATTGCCAAGCCGCAAATACCGCCTCGTAATGTCAATACGGCCTTTAGCGGAAAAACGGTTCATCTTGGAAAAATAGCATTTGAGAAAGTATTTTTAAACCGCCTCAAGCGAGGCAAATCAAGTTCTGCCTTTGAAAATATCGCAACTAAGATATTAAAAGTTAACAAAATCAAAGGGTAGGTAGGCAACCCTTATTTATTTTACGGTTAGTCTGTAAACTGTTTCTTGTGCTTGTATCCCTCGAAAATCTTCGGGTGGTAAGCATTCTAACTGCTCTATATTACACCAGTCCCCAAACAAGTTCTCAACCATTTTACTCGAGATATTAAACGGTGGGCCGCTGATTTTTGACTGGTCATAACTGATAGTAATGAGCAATATTTCCGTGCCCGATTGCAGTAGTTTTTGTAAGTGGCTAACGTATTTAATGCGTAAACCCTGTGGCAAAGCAATGAGGGCGGCGCGGTCATATACGGCTTTCACATTGCGCAAATCTTTTGGCTCTAAATCGAAATAATCACCGACGAATAAATTGTATTCGTTCCCTGAAAATCTAATAAATTTCCCATTTTGTGTGCGAGTTAACGTAAGTTGGTTTTCATGGGAAAAGTCTTTGATGGCTTTTTCGCTCAATTCAATTCCAAAGACATGGTGCCCATGTTTTTGCAAAAACACCATATCGACAGATTTTCCGCACAGAGGGACGAAAACGGGTTTGTTTTTACCTATACCCAAATGTGACCAGTGTTTCGTCAATGACGGATGAAATTCTGCTTGGTTAAAACCGATTTGGTTTTTCGTCCATTTATCATGCCAAAATGCATCGTCAATTATTGTCATCCTAGCGTCCGAATAACTTTCTAAATAAGCTTGGTGTGCTGGTGACAGATTTATAAACCGAGCGGGCCCGCATGCCAGAGCCGCAAAAAGAGAGAATTGGGCCGTCCGTATTTTGGAGTATATTTTTGACTTTGTCCTTGTCAGATTGCGTAGCTTTCCCTGGTTTGAACGGAATATGGTGATAGAGGATATCAGCTTGTTTTGCCGCCTTCGCTAATGCTTTTGATAAGGGTTGGTTCGCAGATTCCCCGTCTGGGCGGTGATTGATAATCGCACAAAAACCTTGGTCAGCTATGGTTTTTACATGCTCATATTGAATTTGCGGAGAGACGGAAAACCCATTTGATATTTTAGTAATACGCATAATAAAGTTGCCTTTACAGTATGTTAATGGGAGTTTTTAAATAAATAATACCGTTGTCATCAGCAGGCGGCATTTCGCCTGCGCGGATATTTACTTGAACGGATGGTAGGATTAGTCTTGGCATATTGAGCCTTGCGTCGCGCTCAGTACGCATGGCAACAAAGCTGGTCATACTCGTGTCATTCCCTATATGCTTATTGTGCTTTTTTTCTTCACCAATGGTTGTCTCCCATTTATATTCATCGCGCCCGGGTGCTTTGTAATCATGACAAAGTAAGACCCGAGTTTCGTCGGGGAGGGTAAATAATTTATGTATGGAATTGTAGAGTTGTT
>JAESQI010000054.1 GCA_016765255.1 Robiginitomaculum sp.
CGTCTCGCCCTGCCCGCCCGAACTCTTGGTAATAGGCCTCCATTGAAGACGGCATATCCGTGTGAAAGACAAACCGCACATCTGGCTTATCAATCCCCATTCCAAACGCAATCGTGGCCGCTATGACGAGCCCAGGTTCTTTTATAAACCTGTCCTGATTTTCTGCCCGAATATCCTTGTTCATACCCGCATGATAGGCAAGAGCTGTGAGTCCCGCCGCACTTAAAACCTCGACCGCTGTTTCGGTTTTTTTTCGCGATAAACAATAGACTATGCCGCTTTCACCTTTACGGTTTTTGACAAATTCTTTTAGCTGTTTTTGCCAACCTGATTTGGGCGAAACGGTAAGAGATATATTTGGCCTATCAAAACCACTGACAAATGTTCGCACCTCGCCCTTAAATAATTTACGTTCAATATCGGCACGGGTAGCCTTGTCCGCACTTGCCGTTAAAGCCGCAATCGGCACACCTGGGAAATGCGTGCCCAAGTCCATCAACATTTCGTATTCAGGCCGAAAAGACGCGCCCCATTGGGAGATACAATGGGCTTCGTCCACAGCAATCAATTTCACATTTAGGCCACGCAAAGCCTCCAGAGTATAGCCGTTCATCAACCGCTCTGGCGCTAAATAGACGAGCCGCACCTCCCCGTCTCTCATGCCTTTCCAGATGCGAACATTGTCTTCGTCCGAATTGGTCGAGTTCAAAGCTTCAGCGTTCACGCCCAAAAGTTTGAGCGCGCTGACTTGGTCTTGCATGAGAGCAATCAAGGGCGAGACAACAATCGTCACCCCGTCGCCCATCAAGGCAGGTATTTGAAATATCAAAGACTTCCCCGCCCCCGTCGGCATCACGCAAAACACATTCTCGCCGTCAAGCAAAGCCGAAATAGGCTCCGCCTGCCCCGCCCGAAAGTTGTCATACCCGAATGTATTTTTTAGAATGTTGTGCATGTTTTCTCGATAGATTTAAGGAATGCGCATAGAGGTATTATCATAATTTCACAAGCCCCCAACCAACTCATTTATATGCCCAAATTTATAGGCTGTCTTGTTTGTGATAGTTGGAAGTAAGGCGATATGTAGATAAGCAAAGGAATACGATATAAGGACGAATTCAAACAGGTTGCTGGGCGCATATAGGCGTACATGGCATTCAACAACGCGCCACGAAACAGCGTGTTTTTAATAGGTGGAATCTTCAGCGAATTTTTTTACTGCGGCAAGTCCCTCAGCAGTACAAATTTTCTTCGCGTCTTGAACTATATCCATTGGTAAATTTTGAGACACCGTATCTACGACTTGCAAGCCGCAATGTTCCAAAGCCATATCCATCCTAATTTCATATTTACCGTTCACCTTTGGAGTAAATTGCACCAGAGCACTGCATGTGATTTTTTCGACCGTATTAAAAGAAACCTCTCGCCTAGAACTGACAGCAGAAATAATTTTTATTGGGCGTTCAGCAAGAATTCGTTTTTCTTTTGAAGACCCGCCAAGTGAGCCAGTATGAAAATGGGCCGCAAGTTTTGGATCGGAACACCCTTCTTGTGCCAAAACATAATAATATTGATGTCGTCCAACTGGAGAAAACACATTTTCCTTACCTTTTGCACCATAACTTTTCGTAAAATTTATGAGCGCATGCGGCTCATTAAATTTCGGAGCTGAATAAGTATTTGCACAACTTATACACAACATTGCTGAAAAAAATACTGCAAATTTTCGCCTATACATACATTCCCTTTCAAATATCACCATTTACAATACGATATTACAAAATGACTACCTGCGCAAACTCATTCCTGTCAGGAGCCATAATTTTCCGCTTTCCTTCCCCCTTGTTCATGATATGAGCTTTTTATGACTACTTTGAAACACATAAAAGTGCGTGGGGCGCGGACGCATAATCTTAAAAATATCAATGTGGATTTGCCACGTGATAAGTTGATTGTGATTACGGGCCTTTCAGGGTCTGGGAAACCATCTTTGGCCTTTGATACGATTTACGCTGAGGGNCAGAGGCGGTATGTGGAGAGCTTGTCTGCTTACGCCCGTCAGTTTTTAGAGTTGCAACAAAAACCGGATGTAGATTCTATAGAAGGTCTATCGCCCGCCATTTCAATCGAGCAAAAAACCACGTCTCGCAACCCCCGCTCTACCGTTGGCACGGTGACGGAAATATACGATTATATGCGCCTTCTCTGGGCCCGAGTTGGTGTGCCTTATTCCCCCGCAACGGGACTCCCCATTGAGAGCCAATCTGTGGCCCAAATGGTTGACCGCGTCATGGCCTTAGAAGCTGGCACGAAACTATACCTACTTGCGCCCATCGTGCGCGGGCGCAAAGGTGAATACCGCAAGGAATTCGCCGACCTAATGAAGCAAGGGTTTCAGAGGGCCAAAATAGACGGAGAGTTCGTGCGCATTGAAGACGCTCCCGCTTTGGATAAAAAATACAAACACGACATTGACGTGGTGGTTGACCGCATCGTGGTGCGGGACGGATTAGAAACACGGCTCGCCGATAGTTTCGAGACCGCCCTTCGATTATCAGATGGTTTGGCGGTGGCCGAAAAAGCTGATGACGGGGAGCGAATATTGTTTTCAGAACGCTTTGCTTGTCCTGTCTCTGGCTTTACCATTTCGGAAATCGAACCTCGGCTCTTTTCCTTTAACAACCCACACGGCGCGTGTCCAAAATGTGATGGTCTTGGGCATGAATTAAAATTTGATCCAGCACTTGTTATACCAGAAACCAATTTAACGCTTGGGTCTGGCGCCATCGCCCCTTGGTCAAAAACCCCGTCGCGCATGTACAGACAGACTTTAGAAGCCCTCGCCAGACATTTCGGCTTTGATCTCACAACCCCGTGGAAAAACCTGTCCAAAAAACATCAGGACTTAATTTTGTTTGGCACCAAAGGCGAGCTTGTCCAATTCGTGTATTCCGAAGGTGGGCGGCGTTACGAAACCAAGAAAACCTTTGAAGGTGTGATCCCCAATTTAAAACGCAGATTTCGAGATACAGAAAGTTCTTGGTCGCGAGATCATTTGGCGAAATATCAATCCCAAGCCCTATGCGAAACATGCAAGGGTAAACGCCTTCGCCCAGAAGCCTTGGCTGTAAAAATCGACGGTATGGACATAACGGTCACAGGCGAATTGTCGATTAAACAGGCACAGATACGGTTTGCAGAACTTGGAAAAACTCTCTCAAAAAAAGACATGGAAATTGCAGAACGTATTTTAAAAGAGATCAATGACCGCTTAAATTTTCTCAATGCCGTCGGTCTTGATTACCTCACTTTGGGACGTGGGTCTGGGTCTTTGTCAGGCGGAGAAAGTCAACGGATAAGGCTTGCTTCACAAATCGGGTCTGGCTTGACGGGTGTGCTTTATGTTTTGGACGAGCCGAGTATTGGCCTGCACCAAAGGGATAATGCGCGGCTACTCGAAACCCTCCAAAACCTGCGCGATATCGGCAATACGGTGATTGTGGTCGAACATGACGAAGACGCAATTCTAACCGCAGATTACGTCATTGACATGGGGCCGCTTGCTGGCATCAATGGCGGGGAAGTGATCGCTTGCGGCACACCTGACAAAATCAAAAAAGCAAAAAACTCTCTGACAGGTCAATATTTAACAGGCAAAAAAACCATTACCTCCCCGGCCCAAAGGCGCGAAATCATGCCACATAAAATGTTGAAAGTCAGAGGCGCGACAGGCAATAACCTCAAATCCGTCGACGTCGATTTTCCGCTTGGGCTATTTATTTGTGTCACGGGTGTTTCGGGCGGTGGAAAATCTACCCTGACCATCGAAACTGTTTATAAAGCAGCGGCTCGTAAGCTCAACAATTCCAATATCACCCCCATGCCGCACACTTCCATTGAGGGGTTTGAGCATTTAGATAAAGTGATCGACATAGATCAATCGCCCATTGGCCGCACCCCTCGTTCCAACCCCGCCACGTATACGGGCGCGTTCACACCCATTCGAGAATGGTTTTCCAGCCTACCCGAGTCTAAAACCCGTGGCTATAAACCGGGCCGTTTTAGTTTTAATGTCAAAGGAGGACGCTGCGAGGCCTGCCAAGGCGGAGGTATGATAAAAATTGAAATGCACTTCTTGCCCGATGTCTATGTGCAATGCGAAACCTGCAAAGCCAAACGCTATAACCGCGAAACCTTAGAAATTAAATTCAAAGGAAAATCCATCGCAGATGTGCTGGCTATGAGTATTGATGAGGGGGCGGAATTTTTCAAGGCCGTACCTAAAATCAGAGATAAAATGGTCACCCTGCAACGGGTCGGGCTTGGCTATCTTAATGTCGGGCAACAGGCGACAACCCTCTCGGGCGGGGAAGCTCAACGGGTGAAACTGGCCAAAGAACTGGCCAAACGAGCCACGGGGCGTACGCTTTACATCTTAGACGAACCGACAACAGGGCTACATTTCGAAGACGTCAATAAACTGTTAGGTGTGTTGCAAGAACTGGTCGAAGGCGGCAATACCATGATCGTGATTGAACATAATCTTGACGTGATAAAAACCGCCGACTGGATCATCGACCTCGGCCCCGAAGGCGGCGACGGCGGCGGTCAAATCGTCGCAATAGGCACCCCCGAAGACATAGCCGACGTCAAAGAAAGTTGGACTGGGAAGTATTTGAAAAAAGGTTTTAAAGCCTCTACGAAAAAATAATCAGACAGGATCACCAGTCAAATAACCCGTGAGAACATATGTTATTGGCACTACAATCCCTGTTCTTTGCGCCCCGTCTTTGCCGTCTTGTTTGGTTTCGTATTTCCACTTTTTCAAAGCTCTTATTGAAGGCTTGTCATATATTTTTTTTGGCCAAGACTGGAGTATTTCTGAATTGATCACATTGCCTGCATCATCAAGGTCAAATTTGATAATTGAAAACCCTGATGTTTGGGCCTCTCTTGGCATTTTGGGGGCAATGCGTTCTATAGGGATTGCTTTTATGTTACTTTCCTGATGATAAGGCCAGCACTCACATAGACCTTGTATTTTCGCCTCTTCCCAACTGATGTCATGCATGAAGTGTGTGCGTACATTTATCCAGCGACCAATCGTTGTCATATAGGAACGATCATTAAAGTCTCTAAAGGTTTTTTGAATTTCCATCGTTTTTTGGTAGGCGAGTAGCGCTTGTCGCCATTCCTTATTTCTCTCATGGGAATAGCCAATCAATTTGTGCGCATTCGCTATATATGATTTTCGAGACGTTTCAGGATGTTTAGAAAATACCTCTAAGGCGTCGGCAGAGAATTGAGCACTTTTGGATTGCACTTTTTCTTGGCTTGTCGGAAAGTTCGAGTTTTCAGCCACTATATTAGCTTTAGATGCCATAACTCTGGACTGTAACACCATCAATTCTCCAGCAAATACACTATCATCAATGTTGTTTTCCACCGCAAATTTTCTTGCCCTATTCAAGCGTTTCCATGCTTTAATTCGTTTGTTAATTGCCAGTAAAATAGTTGACACTTCGACTTCGCGCTCAAGTCGAATGAGGCCAGCATCCTGTTTTGCTAAATGCGCGAGATCAGCACTTCGTATGAGCGGATTTACTGCGGCATTCACTTCACCAAGCCGCCCTGCCAAATAGCCATAATTATAGGCCAAATCTCCAGTTAACTTAGCATCTCCCAAAGACTTTTCCGCTTCTTTCCATGCTGTTTTGGCATGTTTGAGGGCTCCCTTGAGATCATTTTTCTGCAGTGCGCTATTATACGCTTTATAGGCAGATAGTATTTCAGGTGGCGTTTTCGCCGAAGCTGGTGAATTGGGCATTAAAAGCATTACCCACACAAAACAAAAAACTACAAAAAACCGCATAATCTCCCCCGCAATATTTACCCGAACATAGCTTTATTCGTCGTTCGTGTCCAGATTGTCGCCGTCCCACCATTTCACGGCGTAGGTTCCGATGCCGCAAATGGATAGCCACCAGAGTATACTGAAACAAAAATAAAGCACTGCGCCAACAACAAGTCCGAAAATTATGCCTGGGCTTTTAAGTTTTTCGGCCATACTCGCGAAAATTTCTTGCGGGTTTTGTTCGCTATACCCCATCACAACCAGCATGTAATTTTCAGATAGCACGAAGCCCATAGCGGTAATCTGAATAATGCTAATCACAACATAACCCGCAATAAATGAAAACAAATAGGCGAGGAATAAATAACTGGTGCGACCTTTTGTAATGTCCCATCCACTAAAGGGGGCAAACCTGTTTTCCTTTACGCCAATCGCCGCAGACGGTGCGAGGCGGACTGCTATATGGACGGGGATTACAAAAAGGGCAAGCAATGCAATGAGGGCAAAAAGCCCAACGATAATGCCAAATAGTATATGGACGGTGCTGGCGAGTGCCGTACCTGTAAACAAGGCAATCAAAATAATTTCCATTACGATGAACGCAGCAATAGCCGCAACATATACAAGAAACTGCGTTCCCATGACCCGAAGCTCATCACGACCAAAGCGAAGTGGAAAAAATCCGTGGTCAAAGTTTCTGAGGTGTTTTTTATGAAGCGCCGTTTCGGCGCTCGCATAGATCATCCACATGAGAAGTGTGGCAAGCAACATCGGTAATATCAGCTTTCCCATCCCGCCATAAGCCGAAAGAATAGCCTCTGGGTCACTATTCGTATTAGACGCCCATTGGGCTGTAATAATTGTGCTCATAAAATTCATATAGGGCTTGGCAAGCAGAGCAAAAGCCAGCCCCATGAGTGCCGCTGTCCACAGGACAAGACGAGCTGCGAAATTATACCCGCCGTTTTGCGTGAAAAGTTGTGAAATTGCGGCGCCAAAGTCAAATACTGACCGCTTTGTTTTGGTTTGCTCTGTCATATTCCCCCGAATGATTGTTGTATATATGCATAGCGTAAATCCTACCAATTTGTCAAAATGCATATTCTTTTAAAATTACCCCTTTCCATAGGGCAAGCATATGACTAAACCCCATTTTATGACTGCAACAAAAACAAACTCCGTTCATGTTATTGGCGCTGGCCTTGCGGGTAGCGAAGCGGCTTGGCAAATCGCCAATGCTGGCGTGCCTGTAATCTTGCACGAAATGCGGCCTGAGAAAATGACGGCGGCGCACAGCACGAAGGGTTTTGCCGAACTGGTCTGTTCCAATTCTTTTCGTTCTGATGACGCGCAGGGCAATGCGGTCGGTTTGTTACACGAAGAAATGCGGCGCGCCAATTCCCTGATTATGCGCGAAGGCGACGCGACCAAACTCCCTGCAGGCGGCGCCCTTGCCGTTGACCGGGATATTTTCTCGGACGGCGTTAGTAAGGCTATCCATGATCACCCATTGATAAAGGTTGAGTACGGC
>JAESQI010000055.1 GCA_016765255.1 Robiginitomaculum sp.
TGAAAAAACCCTCAAAATAGATGTAAGGGTGATCGGGGCCACCAATATTGACCTGCCGTCTGCCGTAAAGACAGGGGACTTTCGCGCTGATCTTTTAGACCGCTTGGCCTTTGATGTGATTACTCTACAGCCCCTACGTGTTAGACATGCGGATATACTGCCATTAGCTGAGCATTTCGGGAAACGTATGGCTGCTGAACTGGGCGCAGATAGTTTTCCGGGCTTTACCAAAGACGTCATCGCGTTTCTACATGAATATAAATGGCCAGGGAATGTGCGGGAACTTAAAAACGTTGTAGAGAGGGCGGTTGGCCGTACATTTAATGACCAAAATACTCTGACTGAGCCGATTAACCAGATCACTCTTGATCCGTTTGAAGCCCCTTGGCGGATTGGTCACGATGCCCCGCCAGTAGATGCGCCCTTAAACGAACAAGAAAATCAAGACCTTGCGCAGAGCAAAATAAAACCACAAGGCACCGATTTCACNACCCGTACCAACGCATATGAACTNGGCCTGATAAAAGAAGCCCTNACCNNAAATAAAAACCATCAAGGNNAGGCGGCCAAATATCTAGGCCTGAGCTATCACCAATTTCGCGGCCTGCTTAGAAAACACGGAATGCGGAAATAAATGTAACCCAATCTTTAATGTCTTGGGGTACATTATTTCTCATAATGAAAACACAACGAGAATTTATGCAGGCAATCCGTCATATCAAGGACAGGCGAAAAGATGTGCGTGAAGGCGGGGACAGGAGGAAAAGTGTGCGCAATATTGCATTTTGTGGGGCCAATTTTGATCCTTTATCCCCTGTGCAGACATTGGAGCGGTGCCGCGCCATAAGAGACACGCATGATTTTAGGTATTTGGTGACACCGAATGTGGATCATGTAGTGCGCCTCAATAAATATCCAAAACTTTATGGCCCCCTTTATAACGGTGCGTGGATATCTGTTTGTGACAGCCGTATTTTGCAGCTTTTGGCCAAGACCTCAGGCATTGTCCTGCACACGGTAACGGGTTCTGATCTGACGGCGCAACTTTTTGATAATGTGATCACAAAAGATGAGGCCGTGAATGTGATTGGCGGCGGTGAGGATATGATTGCTAAGGTCACAGCTCGTTTCGGCCTTACCAATCTCAATCATCACCAACCCCCGATGGGGCTTCGCCATAAACCACACGAAGTGAGGGCCTGTGCAAAATTCATAGCCGAGCACCCTGCCCGCTACACATTTATATGCGTGGGTTCACCGCAACAAGAAATGATTGCAATTGAGGCTCAAAAAAATAAAAACTGTGTTGGCCTTGGTCTATGTGTCGGGGCCAGCCTAGATTTTTTGGCAGGTAAGCAAAAACGCGCACCTAAATGGATGCAAAATACGCGCACTGAATGGCTGTATAGATTGCTATCAGAGCCAAAACGCATGTGGAAAAGATACCTCATCGAGGGCCCGAAGATATTTCTCATTTGGGCAAAATGGCACTTGCGCGAAAAGAAAACCTCACATAAATAAGAAGAGTTGGTGCTCGTCAGAGCCTAACAGGGAATTAGGTGAAAGTCCTAAACTGCACCCGCAGCTGTAAGCGGCGAGATGTTCACATACGTCACTGGACTCCAAATGGGAAACCGGGAAGACGTGAACATCATTCGAGCCGTAAGTCAGAAGACCTGCCAACACTGTCGCCAGCGCGGCTTGGGCGGGATTGTACCAAGGCGCATGGAAGTTTCCCTTTTTTGGGGCCATATGACGACATAGTTGAAACCTGCGTGGCCCGCATATGAGGCGCGCTTAACTTTGGAGTCGTCATGAGACACTACCTGCTATCTGCCTGCATGGCAGCATTTATAACAAGTCCTGCTTATGGGCAAACAAGTACAGAAACCGAAATCATTAGTGTTGGCCAACGGATAGGCAGTCGCAATATTGACCAATATACCAGCCCCGTTAGTCTCATAGACGAAGCAGAAATAGAAGCGCGTGGTCAAGCCTATATAGCTGATTTATTGCGCTCAATCGCGGGCATATCCATTAACCGCTCTGGCCCAGCGGGTAGCTTTACTCAAGTTCGCATGCGCGGAACAGAAGCCAATCATGTGTTGGTTTTGGTGGACGGCATAGAGGTGTCCAACCCAAATACAGGCGAGTTTGATTTTGGGTCATTACGCGGGGAAGACGTTATAAAAATAGAAGTGCTGCGCGGCGAACAATCCGCCCTTTGGGGCAGTGACGCCATTGGTGGGGTGATCAATATTATCACCCGCGCTGGCAATACAGATGAAGGCTGGAGAGCCTCTGTAGTTGCAGGGAGTTTTGGAACAGTTGAAGGACAAGTATCGGCGGTTATTCCTATCGGAGGCGCCGCATTGTCTGTGAACGGCAATGTGTCTTCCAAGGATGGGTATGATGTATCTGGATTGAACGGCGAAAAAGACGGAGCCAAGAGCAGGGCCTTAAATATTGGTCTTAATAATGTAGAGTTAGGGCCGCTTAGTTTATCGGGGAAATTATCTGCAAATACTGCCGTTTCACAATTTGACGCTGACACTAATTTTAATGGGCGGCTCAACAATACGGACGCAGAACTTAAAACCAATTCAGATACGGCGCGTATTTCGGCCCGGTTTGATATGGGGGGATTTGATAATCTGATCAATCTCACTTTGACGGATACGAAACAGGTTACGACAGGTACGAGTTTTCAAAATGACACGACGGGCAAACGCACTCAGGCCAATTGGGCGGCTGAAAAATCATGGGGCGCGCATAATTTTACGGTTTTGGCCGAGACGGAAAAAGAACGATTTTCTAACTTTGGCGGCGTAGGTGCTGGACAAAACCAAGACGAAAGTATTAGCACTCAAGCCGTCGCTGGAGATTACCGCTATCACAAAAACGTTCTCACTCTGACCGCGTCTGCACGGCAAGATTTCAACGACCGGTTTAAAAATAGCGCCACATGGCGAATTGGCGTAGGCTACGCATTCGAAGACTTTGGTGGACGTGTTCGCGCCTCCATTGGTACAGGGGTTAAAAATCCAAGCATGACTGAATTGTTTGGTTTCTTCCCGGGGTCATTTGTTGGAAATGCGAACCTAATACCTGAAAAGTCTCTCGGCTTTGACATTGGCTATGACCAAGAGTTTGGCGATTTTAGTTTCAGCATTGATTATTTTCATTCGGATTTGGAAGACGAAATTCTAACGGTGTTTAATACGAATTTCACATCAACCGTACGCAATGCGGTAACCGACAGTACTCGCGAAGGGGTCGAAATTGAAATGCGCGGAAAAATTGGCAGTGCAGTTTTAGTGCGCGGCGTGGCGACTTTCTTGTCCACAGAAGAGAACAGTATTCAGGAAATTCGTAGACCTGAATTTATCGCCAGCGCAAATGTAACATGGACACCCATAGAGGCTATGAATTTTACTCTGTCTGCGGATCACACGGGCAGCCAGCTTGATTTAGATTTTGCGACATTCCCCGCCGCACGTGTCACCCTTGACGCCTTCACGCTCATCGGTTTGAATGCAAGCTATCACTTAAACGATATCGTGACACTTTCACTGCGCGGGGATAATCTATTGAACGAGACCTACCAAGAAGTGATCGGGTATGCTTCACAAGGCAGAGGGATTTATGCGGGTATTGCTGCTGATTTTTAGCGCGCTTGCGTTTATGGGAACAAATGAGGCGACGCCAAAGCGTGTCGTCTCGACCTCTCTTTGCGGGGATAGTTATGTGCTGTGGTTGGTTCCCGAAACCAATATTGCAGCCTTGTCTTGGCAAGCAGATGATCATGTATCAAATGCCCCGCAAAATATGCGCGGGCTGTCTAAGGCATGGGACGATATAGAACGGTTACTGACCCTCAAACCCGACCTGGTTGTTTTTGGAGCGGGTGAGGGACGCATTGCAAAACCTCTGCTCGATAAGGCTGGAATTTCGTATGTAAATATGAATTGGGGTGAAGATTTTGCGACAATTGATAAGAACCGAAAGGCTCTCGCCCAAGCCGCTCACCTACAGCCGCTTAAAATAGAAACCGTGCAACGTCTTCCACGCGGCACCCCAAAAGTTTTATATCTCTCTAGTTCTGGTGCCACTGCGGGGCCAAACACATATGTTGACGAGGTTATATCCGCAGCGGGTGGTATAAATATCATTACCAAGACAGGGTGGCATACGCCCGACCCTGAAAACTTGGTAACTCTCAAGCCTGACCTTATCGTCACCTCGTTTTTCAAGGACAGCTATGCCAGTGCCTATC
>JAESQI010000056.1 GCA_016765255.1 Robiginitomaculum sp.
TCCATACTTAGGAAGGTTCCTACAAACCGACCCCATCGGCTACGCAGACGGCATGAATATGTACGCCTATGTCGGCGGTGATCCGGTCAATGGGCGCGATCCGACTGGGCTTGCGACATGTTGGTATGTAGTGGACTATGAAACATATGACCGCGAAACACTCCAATTTACAGGCACTGGCACAGCATCTAGGCCCTTTGAATGCTCTGGCGGCGGGGGGACTGGCGTCCCAGGCCGTGGAGGCGGCAGAACAGATACAGGCGGCCCATTCGGCAATGGCGAGGGCTTTGGGAGTGGAGCAATTCCAGTTGGTGATGGGGGGAGTGAAAATCGGCCATTAGCATCTGGGGTCGTTATTGATATGACAAATACAGATATCGCGATAATAGCTACTGTAATTCCAATTGCAAGAATGGGAACAGGAGTGTTTATAACTGCTGAATCCAGCCTTTTGGCGACAAAAACGTTATTAGGACCAAAAGGGCCGCTTTTTGGACAAAGATCACTTGGAGCAATAAAAAATGGGCTCTTTAACAGTGGCAAATATCGCATGGGCTGGACACCACACGGTAATCAAGCAGTGTTTCGCATTGGCTTTCCCGGGAATCATAATGGAATACCTATACAATTTATAAAATCTGTTCCAAGAACTAAATAAGATGATTGCGAAGAATACATATGATAATTTTTGATAAACTACTTAAGTATCTACTAAATAAACTGCCTACTTTGAGGCATATAAAAATTCCTGGAAAAAACTTTGAAAGCTTATCTAATTTTGAATTCGCATCAATGATTCATGCTTTATACACAGAAGGAGGAAATGATGATTTTGATCAATGGGCTTTATTGGAGTTTCATTTAATAAGGAAATTTAAACCCCAAAAAATTCAAGATATCTGGGACAATATCAATGTTATTTTTTACAAGTATGAAGAAATAGATGAGCAAAGACTTCATCGTCGTGAAGGTTGGGATACTAAAAAAGGTAAGATAGCACTACTAGCTTATGCCGCAAAACTTTCCACTAAAAATGATGTCACGTAGAGCCGCAAGTCTTAGCACTCGCAAATACTATCAGACCGATAATCAGGGCAGTATCACCGCGATTACGGGCACTAACGGCACTGTCACCAATAAGAACACCTACAATGAATACGGCTCAGGAGCCGTCCTTCGGCGCTATGTTCACGGCTCTGTTTCTGGAAATTTAATAAGGGCCGCTGCATTCAGAGGACAGCAATTATCTGCTGTGGCTGGAATATTTTCTGCTAGTGCAACAGGTGCTGCAGTATTTACAGCGGGTGCCACGTTACCCGTTGCAGGAATAGCAGGTGCTGCTGCAGTGGATATGGCGGCGGTATCCACAGGCATGGATTTTCTGGGCGCTAGTATACAGTCTTTCGGCATAGGTAACGCTACTCCTTTAGCGAGTGTTATTGGAGATTATTTCAGTGGTGAAATTATCTCAAAAGTTTCTCCAGCTTTAGGGGAAATAATGGGTTTGGCTTCCGATGGATCTGCAATTATAGGAACTCCACCCGCAGGAGTATCTTGTTAGTCATGGGTTTGCGTTGGAGTTTCATCAGGAAGAAAACTAATGTTTGGATAGGCATCAGTTCCTACCTGTTCTTTGTTAGTTTCGTAGTTTTTGAAGAAGTGTTTAATATAAACCTTGAAGACTGGCAGATTACTTTAATCACATTTATTCTTCTAATTTCACTTGTAATATTTACTTCTAGCTTAATAAATTATATTTATGGAAAAATAGAGGCAAGTAATTTCACAGTCACTAAACAAAGTTTTTTGGTTAGGTTTGTTTTGCGACCTATAATTTTATTAGTCGTTATAATTACTTTTGGATTGCTATTATGTGTAACATTTTTAATGCTGCAATGGGTAGGAGTATTAGAATAGTGGCAGCCAGATGATTGCAGAATAAGACAGTTCAGGCGTGAAGTGGCCGCCACCGCTTGGCAAGCGGTGGCAACGAAACGCCGACATCTCTGATGTCGGGTATGAGCCGATCTCGGGCTTTGCCCTGCATGACGCCGCCTTATCTCCGCCTGACCGGCGGCGGCTTTGTCATGGGTATGAGGGCGCAAGTATCAGCATCCGTAAATACTACCAGACTGATAATCAAGGCAGCATCACCGCCATCACAGACAATAACGGCAATGTCACCAACGGTAAGACCCCCATTTTTAGTGGGGGTATTACCGCGGGCCGTGAATTAAGAAGGTGAAGTGTTAGAAACTTACCTCACTAAGAGGCAAAATCGCCAAGCAGCGTCAAAATTCCTGCGTAAAATCATGAAAAAGCACGCTCCACACAGACGATAATCACCGATAGACTAAGATCATATAAAGTCGCAATGCGACAATTAGGTAACCAAAACAAGCAAGATACAACGAAGCATAACAATCATCAGGCAGAGAATTCGCACCAACCATTCCGACGTCGAGAAAGAACAATGAATAAGTTCAAAGCAGAAAAATCACGCCAAAAATTCGTCTCTATCCACGCCCAATTTCATAATCACTTTAACCACGAACGACATTTCAACCGAAGAGAACATTTCAAGAAATACAGGGATTCCGCGCGAGCAGAGTGGTAACAAATTGCGCCCTAGATTTATGCAAAAAAAAGATATTACAAACGACTGACTTTCCTCTGACAATGCCCACAGCACTGGACAAAGTCCCAAAAGTTGCATAACTAAAACTGAGCATCCAACGGCAAACCCGGAGCGGTTCAAATAGAAAATAGGAACAGATTATGAAAACTGTAAATTTGGCAATTCTGGGCTTTGGGTTTGTAGGACGGGCTTTTGTTGAAATGCTCTTGAGTAAAAAGAATGTCTTAGAAGACTTTGACATTGANGTCCGCGTCGTGGGNGTTTCTGACATGTNTCAAGGTTCGGCGTTTGATAAAAACGGCATTGATTTGGCGGCGCTTAGCGCAACTAAAAAAGAAAAAAACGGNCTATCCTCCATAGNAGGAGGACAGCCAGACGCCGACAACGACCGCCTTTTGGATAAAAGCGGAGCCGATATGCTTGTCGAAGTGAGCTTCACCAACCCGGAAGACGGTGAGCCTGCGCGTACGTTTTGTAATCGCGCTGCTGCTAATGGCATGAAAATCATTACGACCAATAAAGGCCCGACCGCCTTTGGCATGTCAGAAATTGAAGCTATCAACCCTGGGGGTTTTGGTTATGAAGGCTCGGTTATGGCTGGCACACCGGTTATCAGTTTTGTAAAAAAATGCTTGCCTGGAGCACATATCACAAAGTTTCGCGGTATTTTAAACGGCACGTCCAACTATATATTAGGGCAAATGGAACAAGGCACGTCTTTGGAAGATGCCGTGAAAGATGCTCAAGCTAAAGGCTATGCGGAAGCCGATCCTACCGCCGATATTGAAGGCTTTGATGTCATGATGAAGGTCATCATCATGTCCAATGTATTGTTTGACCAACGTATTGGGCCCAATGATCTGGTACGGTCTGGCATTACTGGTATCACACAGCAAATGATCGCAGACGCGGCCTCTGAAGGTAAAAAATGGAAACTTATTGGTTCGGGTTCGCTAAATGCTGATGGCAGCTACAGTGCAAATATCGGCACTGAACTTCTCGGTCCAGAAGACGTGCTCTACGGCATAAGCGGTGCAACCAACGCCATTGCAATTACAACCGACGAACTTGGCGATGTTATGGTCGCGGGCCCGGGTGCGGGTCTGTCAGAAACGGCCTATGCTTTATTTGCTGATCTTATTTTTGCCTATGGGGCAAAATAATGCTGGGCATTGAAAATATAAAATCCACAATGATAAGCGTAACGAACTCTTATGATAATTCTGAAATTGGTAATATTACGACTGCATCTGCCCAAGATATAAAAGATGTTGCAGACGGTATGGATGCTGCCAATAAAGCAATGGCAAATTTGACCAAGTTTGAGCGTGCGCAAATTTTGGAAGGCGCAGCAGCGCGGGTTGAAGATAGTCTCGAAGACTATGCAAGCATGATCACCCGCGAAGCAGGGAAAGTCATAACCCAAGCCCGTAGCGAGGTGAAGCGGTGCTGTAATACATTACGTCTTTCTGCACACGCCGCTTTGAGCTTACACGGAGAAACTATTCCTTTTGACGCTTTTCCAAGCGGGCGAGAGCGTATGGGGTATTTTACCCGCGACCCGTTGGGAGCCATACTTGCCATCACCCCGTTTAACGATCCCCTAAATTTGGTTGCACACAAGCTTGGCCCCGCCATTGCTGTTGGTAATTCAGTCCTACTTAAACCAGCAAGCACAACGCCGTTTTCGGCTATGCGGCTCGTGGATGATCTCCACAAGGCTGGCTGTCCGAAAATTGGCATAAAAGTCATGCACGGAACGCCAGATGTTTTCGAACATGTACTGGCACTTCCTTTTCGCATGGTAACTTTAACAGGCGGCATGCGGGCAGCAGAAGCCATTATACGCGCTGGCGGCGTTAAAAAATACGCCATGGATCTTGGCGGCAATGCAAGCGTTATCGTTATGAATGATGCTGACCTCACCGAAGCTATACCAGGCTGCGTAAGCGGCGCATTTTGGGCGCAAGGACAAAACTGCGTTGGCGTACAGCGCATATTAATTCACCGTGATATTTTTGATGAGTTTGAAAGCGGCTTTCTCGAAGGAACACGAAAACTTGTCGTCGGCGATCCTTTGTTGAGCATAACAGATATTGGCCCGATGATTAGCAAACGCGAAGCCAAGCGGGCTGAAGACTGGGTTAATGAAGCCGTCGCCGTTGGCGCGACATTGTTAGCAGGCGGGCAGCGTGAGGGCGCGGTCTTTACACCTGCAGTTTTGAAAAATATTTCCAAATCTTCCAAAGTTTGGTGCCAAGAAGTGTTTGCGCCAATTGTTTCCCTTGTGCCATTCGATACATTTGACCAAGCTATTGATCTGGCAAATGATAGCGAAGTGAGTCTGCATATGGGGATTTACACAAGTAATCTTGATCTTGCCCTGCAAGCTTCAAAACGTCTTGAAGCAGGAGGTGTTATGATCAATGAAACATCAGACTACCGCTTTGACGGCATGCCATTTGGGGGCTACAAAAAAGGAAGTATGGGACGGGAAGGGATAAAATTTTCTATAGAAGAAATGTCTCAACCTAAAACCGTCTGTTTTAGCAGGTAAGCAAAGTGAACCGCTCCGGGTTTGCCGGAGACTGTTTAGTTTAAGTTATTGCAAAAACAATGCCCTGCACAATACGACATAGACGAAACCCTCAACCAAGTAATCGGGTTTGCCTTTATTTCAGCGACTCCAGAAGATATGAGTTTCTTCGTCTTGGATAAAGAAAAACCATTGCAAAGAAGAACACTATTAGTGATCATAAAGAAACTTAACTACACAGAAAAGAAATTTTTGAACTCACCATTTTTTTCCAAATCAGATATTTTGAGGAGCATATTCCAAAACGGTTCAGGCTGTTTATTTGTGACGCTCTGCGCGTCTCTCTGAATATTGTCATCTATCAACCTTGTCAGAAGTATCCTCAGCGCGCCAGCCTTACAGAGCAATGGCAAGGCTATTTTTTCTTGCTCGGACAGAGAATATACACCTTGATATCCACTTAAAAAAGCACGGCACTTATCACTATGTACGTTCCCGTCTTCATCAAATCCCCATGCACAAATCGCCAGAGCCAAATCATAGGCAAACAAGTCCCTTGCTCCCAGAAAAAAGTCAATAACCGCAACACCGTCGTTTTGATCAAAAAAGACATTGTCGACAAAATAATCGGCATGCACTGGCCCTCCTGGCAAATCATCAGGCCAATGAGTTACGACAGTATCAAAAAAATTCTCAATGCGCTCTCCACGGTCTTGCCATTTCATTGAATGGTGGCTCAATGCACGCGGAAGCAATTTCTTTAAAGATTTAACGCCTAGCGGGTTTTCTTTTTCCAAACGGCTTTGTGCGGAAGCCTGATGCATTAGACCAAGTTGCCTGCCAGCTAGATAGCATTGTTTTTCCGATGGGTCGATTACAGTTTTTCCCTCAACAAAAGACTGTAAAACACATAGTTTTTCATCAATAAAGAAATAGCTTTGCCCACCAGAATGACTAAGAATTTGTGGGCAATTTACACTTGCTGCATATAATTCACCTAAAAAATTAGAAAAAAACTGAATGTCTGCTCGTCGAACTCGCCTCTCAAACATTGTTAGAACAACAATTGTACCATCTTCGCAATTTAACCCATATGTTGTGTTTTCAATGCCGCTTTCAAAACCATTATAACTCACCAAGCCTGGCAAGCCGTATAGACATAATGCGCGCTCGAAATGCGAGCGGGATATTTCAGTAAAAACGGCCACTACTGTCCTTTTGGTAACTGATAGAATACTCTTCCTCGGAGAAATAATGATTTTCCATGGGAATGCAACCGTATTTATACCTGTCCGTCTTCATATAAAACAGCACAGATTTAAGTCTGCACTAAGAGAGAGTTTGCTCATCTATTATTGATTGATATTAAGCTACGTCCTTGCGGTATTAAGACAAATTCGCTCAAATTGAACAGCAAACATACTTTTTTACTGTTCCCAATCATCGCTAATGTGGCGGCTTGCCATATATAGGAGTGTGGCGGCTATGACGTAGAATATTGTTCCTGTTAGTATGGAATAACGCAAGGATTCATCGCCGTATTTTGCGCTGAGTGCGTCTGAGATAACACCAATAAGAAAGGGACCAAGGGCGATGCCAATTAAATTATTGATGAGTAAGAACAAGGCGGCTGCGCTGGCACGCATATTGGGCGGTGCAATGCCCTGGATGGCGGCAAGCACTGGGCCGAGCCAAACAAGGCCAAGGCCCGTTGGGATCATCAGGGCGAAAAACACGACCAGCAAATTATTGGACATCATACCAAGCATGTAAAATGGCACAATTATGGCGAACGCTATTGTCGGAACTAAGACATAGGCGCGTTTGCTTTTTTTGCCAAATTTATCAGATAGCGAACCACCAAGCCACATACCTAATATGCCTGAGAACAAGATAATTGTACCATAAAAATAGGCAGCATATAAAACGGGCGTCGGGTTTTCAGGTAGCATCCAGCTTGGGAGCCAAGAAAAAAACTGCGGCAGTTCATCGCCAAAACTGCGCACAAGAAACGACGCCATCCAGCCAAACAAACCATAGCCCATCATTGAAGATGATGCTGCCCCAAATGACATAAACCAGAAGCTTGGTTTTTTGAAAATTGTCCTTCCAACTTCTTTTATACTTACGGGTTCAACCTTGGCTGATGGTGGATCATAATATCCACGTTTTGGTTCGCGAACCACAAGGCGGAAAATAGGAGCAATACATATACCCAAAAGCCCAACAATGATAAACGCCCAGCGCCAATCAAGAATAGTACTGATGACGCCGCCAAAAATAATGCCTATGGCACTCCCTATCGGGATGCCAAATGAGTAAGCGGCTAGCGCTCTCCCCCTTTGATCTACAGGCGTAAAATCAGAGATAAGGGAGTATGCAGGCGCAACCCCGCCCGCTTCGCCAATACCAACACCTATGCGTGCCATAAAGAGCTGGCCAAAGTTTCCAGCGACACCGCAAAGTGCCGTCATGCCGCTCCAAAGGGCAAGCGCTATTGTCATTATCCAAACCCGGCTTTTACGGTCAGCCAGCCAAGCAATGGGTACGCCCAAGACGGCATAAAGAATAGCAAATGATGGGCCGAGCAGCAGACCCATTTGCTTGTCAGATAACCCAAATTCTGCCTTTATAGGCTCTGCCAATATGCCGATAATTTGCCGGTCTAAAAAATTAAACGCATAGACAAGCACCAGCATTGACAGCACCAATGTACGGTAGCTGCTAGAATGAGCTGGTTTTATTGGATTTGGACTTTGGGGCATTTGTTCGCACCTATTTTTCAGTTAAGAATTTATTGATGATAGCTGCCGTCTGCACAGGGTTTTCTTCATGGGAAATATGGCCGGAATTTTCAATTATCTCTACCTCGGAGTTTGTGATCGCCTCTCCAAATAATTTAGCATGTGACACAGGTATTACAGCATCTTTCTCGCCCCAAATGAGTAATGTCGGCGCAGTGATTTTAGAAAGTTCATGGGTTGGGTCAGGCAGTGTGAATGTCTTGAATATCCTTACAAATGCGTCTCCATTGCCAGGACTTTTCATCATTTCCAGTATTTTGTCTGCGCGATCGTCTGGTATTTTGGCAACTTTTGCATATTGGTTTTTTAAGCCATAATTCACGGCAAATTTTGTTGGTTTTAGAAAATATGTTTCGAGTGCAGGTGAGAGCGGTAATGGGGTTTCGCTAAGACCATTCAAGGGAAACCCGCTTGCATCTATAAGAATAAGATTTGCTATCTCATTTGGATAGGTGGCCGCGTAACGCCACGCCGTATTGCCGCCCATAGAATTGCCAATGAGTGTAGGATTATTGATATTAAGTTCTTTTACAAGGCCGTGCACAGCGTTGACAAAATCTTCATGCGCATAGCGGTGCTTTGGGTCAGGGCCAGTTAACCCGTGGCCAGGCAGGTCGAGGCGTATAATCTGGTAATTACCCTCAAGCTCGGCAACAAGACCATCCCAACTTTCCACAGATGAGGTGAAGCCGTGCAAGAGCACTAATGAGGGCTTGGCATTATCCCCCTCAATTTTATACCGAATGTTAAGGCCATCAACTATTTGATACCAATCAGCAGAAGTTTTTTGTACGGATGTTTCAAAGCCACCCACAGCAGGTTCCTGAGCCTTGCACCCCATTAGAGTGATTGCAAAAACCAGACCAAGTACCATTGCAAAATGTCTCATACTTATTTTCCTAAAAGATATGCCTGCAAATAGACCGTCGAAAACAATCTATTTACAGGCGATACCAAGTTATACATTTATGTTGGAGCAAAGTACCAACATAAATGATTATATTAAAACGTAATCTTTGCCGTGGCCGTCACAGTTCGCGGTGGGCCGTAAAATGCAGATAGCACGCCTTCAAGTCCCAATGTCGCGGATAAGGGCTGGATAAAACTACCGTCTTGGTTTTGCGCCACGAAGTTATAGCCGGCAACACGGTATTCCTGATCAAACAGGTTTTTACCGTGCACACCGATTTGCAATTTACCGTCGTCAGCAGTCCAGACCAAGCTGGCATCAAATAATGCATATTTTGGCTGATCGAGGAAAGCATTAGGAACTTCAAATATATTAGTCGACGCCTTGAAAGAAGTTTGCGTAATTAACGCGACATCGCCACCTCGTCCAGCGAAGTCCATTGGGCGCGTGTAATTGGTTGTCAGGGCACCAGAAAACTCGGGTGTGTTTTGAATGACCCTAATATTGGCAATATCGGTTGGTGGGGTTCCCGTTAGAAACTCGGTATAATCCGCATCGATAAAACCACCGCCCCATGTCAAGGAGAAAGAATCTCCTGCTGTAAAGACATCATCCGCAAGACGCGCAGTGCCTTCCCACTCAATTCCGAGCATATTTGCGCCGCCCGCATTAGACGTCACGCCAATAAAGGTTTGCAGGCCTGTAACTGGGTCTATACCGCCTTGCGACCCTGGAATTTGGACATTGGTATAATCGGCATAAAACACTGCGAGGTTTGACGTGAACCGTCCATCTTCCGATCTTGTCTTCCAGCCGAGTTCAAACGAATCAACTGTCTCAGGTTCAAATTTAAAGAATTCGAAAATATCATCAGCGTCCACATCCCCGTCCCCATCAACATCAATTGTCACTGCCGTAGACTGACTTCTAGGATCAAAACCGCCGCCTTTAAAGCCTTGGCTATACGAAGCATACAGATTGTTATCCGCATTTGGTGACCAAGCGAGCGAAACCCTCGGACTGAAATCAGTAAATGTTTCTTCGCCGGTAAAGTCAGAGCTAGGCCCGCCCAATGGGACAGATGTCGTGCCGCCAAATGGCGGCGTGTTACCACCAATAAAAGTTTGGCGCAATACGGTGGCTGTACGCTTGTCTTCCGTATAACGTCCACCAAGGGACAATTCTATACCTTGCATGCCCATCAGTTTTTCCAAATCAAATGTCACGTCACTGAAAATTGCCCATGATTGTGTATCCACATCACCCGTAGTATTAGCATTAAGGCCAGGAAGCACAATCAGCGCGCCTAGATCGCCAAGGATCACATCAAATGTGTTAAAGGCATTGGCGTCAATATAAAAGAAACCTGCCAGTCCAGATATGGCGTCACTGTTATAAAGAACTTGAAATTCTTCTGTGAACTGCTTGTTATTGTAAATAACCGGTACATCGACGTCAGCACTTGCCAGTGCATCAAAGTCTATTTGTTGAAAGTTTTCATCTTTCCTGTAGGCAGCAATATTTTTGACACTCCATTGCTCATTAAGCGGAAATTCTACGACCAAAGTGCCGCCATAAGCCTCGGCTTCATTTTCACCTGTAATCCCGCCTCTGGAATCAAAAACATTATCCAGAACAGGCGCGCCCGTGAACAGGCTCGGGATCAAACGGTGACCACCTTTGGGGCCGGATTTATCTTTGAGGTAATCGCCACTCAACCGAATAGAAAGAGCGTCGGTGTTATATTCAGCACTACCGCGCAAAGCAAAAACATTTTTGTCGTAGTTTTCTTCTCCCGTGGTTAGGTTGTCGCCAAACCCATTACGCGACAAATAAGCAATCGAGGCGCCAACGGAAAAATTCTCGGCAAGTGGCATTTCTGCTGTGCCTACAACATCAAACTGGCCGTAAGTACCTGCGGACGTCCGCACAGACAAGAGCGGCTCATCTCCGAGGCGCTTTGTTACATATTTTACTGCACCACCGATCGTATTACGGCCATAAAGTGTTCCTTGCGGGCCGCGAAGAACTTCTATGCGCTCAACATCATAAATATCAAGAACAGCGCCTTGAGGACGGTTTAGGTAAACATCATCAACATAAATACCAACGCCTGCCTCAAACCCCGCGACTGGGTCTTGTTGACCGATGCCTCGGATAAAGGCTGTTAATGTAGAGTTAGTACCTCGCGACACTTTTAGAGTTAGGTTTGGGACAGATTGCGTTAGATATGTAATATCTGGCGCACCGATTTGCTCCAACGTTTCACCGCTTATCGCAGTTACCGCTATT
>JAESQI010000057.1 GCA_016765255.1 Robiginitomaculum sp.
AAGTTATATGCCGTAATGTTGCGGCTGGTTCGATTTGTAAAATGTTGGGTCTTGAAGAAGGTGTCGACCTCCCGCGTTCGATCATAGAATTTTGTTATAAAAAAGATGAGTTGGGTGATCCGCTTGTTTGTGAAGAGCATATTACGGCATTTGGTTGGGCCACTGTTGCTGAACTTGACGAAATGACATCCATGGCTCTGCGGATCAATGATTTTTTATGCGGCATGTTCGCCGCTATCGGTATTCGCCTGATTGATTTCAAAATTGAATTTGGACGGTTTACTGATGAAACTGGTGATGTTCAGCTTATACTCGCCGATGAAATCAGCCCGGATTCTTGCAGGCTTTGGGATGCTGAAACAGATAAAAAACTCGACAAAGATAGGTTTCGCCGCGACCTTGGGGGTGTAACCGAAGCCTATACAGAAGTTGCAACGCGGCTTGGCCTGATAAAAATCAACCCGACGTCCTCGCCAACACTTTCGATTGTTCCTAATGGAGACGAACCAGCATGAAAGCTATCATTCACATAGGCCTAAAACCTGGCGTCCTTGACCCGCAAGGTAGAACGATTGCACGCTCATTATCCCATCTTGGATTTAAGTCGGTAATGGCTGCACGGCAAGGTAAAACCATTGAGCTAGATTTAGAAGATGGTGATAAAAGCGCGGCTGAAACACACGTAAAAGACATGTGCGAGAAACTATTGGCTAACACTGTCATTGAGGATTACCGCTTTGAAATCGTAGATTAAGTCTCGATTTTAAGCTCGGCACAATTTTAAGGGTATTTATGAAAACTGCTGTCATTGTATTCCCAGCTTCCAACTGTGATAGAGATGCAAAAGTTGCATTGGAAAAAATATCAGGCCGTGATTGCCTCATGGTATGGCACGGTGAGACGACGCTTCCACCAGTTGACTTTGTGGTTGTTCCGGGTGGGTTTTCCTATGGTGATTATTTGCGCTCAGGAGCCATTGCAGCCCGCTCTCCGATCATGCGTGATGTCATAAAAAAAGCAAATGACGGGCTGCCTGTTGCGGGGTTTTGTAATGGGTTTCAAGTGCTGACCGAAAGTGGTTTATTGCCTGGTGCACTTATGCGCAATAAAGGCTTGCGGTTTGTTTGTCGCCCGCAAACTCTGACAATCACCAATTCCGACTCTATGTATACGAAGGCCTATAAAGACAAAAAAGAGATCACGATGCCGATCGCCCATTTTGATGGTAATTATTATGCAGATGAGGAAACGCTCGGTATGCTAAAGAAGAATAATCAAATCATATTTAAGTATAAAGACAACCCGAATGGTTCGGTTAATGACATTGCGGGAATAAGTAATGCGGCTGGGAATGTGCTTGGCATGATGCCCCATCCTGAGCGGGCCATAGATAATATTCACGGCGGAACTGACGGGCTGAACTTGTTTAAGAGTGTTCTGGAGGCAATCCGATGAATGCCAAAGTACAAATTACACCAGAAATTGTTGCGGAACATGGTTTGTCAGAAGATGAATACGAAATTATTTGCGACCGGTTGGGGCGAACCCCCAATATAAATGAACTGGGAATCTTTTCCGTTATGTGGTCGGAGCATTGTTCGTATAAATCGTCGCGGCGGCATCTTGGAAAACTCCTAACCAAAGGCACACGGGTTATTCAAGGGCCAGGCGAGAATGCAGGCGTCATTGATGTAGACGACGGCGATGTGATCATTTTCAAAATGGAAAGCCATAATCACCCCTCCTATATTGAACCCTACCAAGGCGCGGCAACGGGAGTTGGCGGAATTATGCGCGATGTCTTTACTATGGGCGCACGCCCGATTGCAAATATGAACGCGCTCCGTTTTGGCGATCCTGATCACTGGAAAACCAAAACATTGGTTGCGGGTGTCGTGCACGGTATTGGTGGCTACGGAAATTGCGTTGGTGTTCCAACTGTTGGAGGCGAGACAAACTTTCATGCGGGCTATAACGGTAACATTCTTGTCAATGCGATGTGTGTTGGCTTGGCTAAAAAGAATAAGGTGTTTTATTCGGCGGCCAAAGGCGTTGGAAATCCACTTTTTTATGTAGGGTCAAAAACGGGCAGAGACGGTATACACGGCGCGACCATGGCGTCTGCTGAATTTGATGATGATAGTGACGTAAAACGCCCTACGGTTCAGGTCGGTGACCCGTTTACAGAAAAACTCCTCATAGAAGCTTGCCTAGAGTTGATGGCGACAGACGCGATTATTGCCATTCAGGATATGGGGGCTGCGGGCCTTACATCGTCAGCTATTGAAATGGCGGATAAAGGCGGGGTTGGTATTCGCATGAACCTTGACAAAGTTCCCCAGCGCGAACCCGATATGACCCCGTACGAAATGATGTTGTCTGAGAGTCAGGAGCGAATGCTCATGGTTCTAAAACCTGGCAAAGAAAAAATCGCCTATAAAATTTTTAAAAAATGGGACTTAGACGTCGCGCAAATTGGTAAGACAACGGATACAGGCAGGCTAGTCTTAACTCATAACCGGAAAAAAGTTTGCGATATCCCAATCGCGCCTTTGGCTGATGATGCGCCGAACCTTGATCGTCCATACACCAAGCCAGTAAAACGTGACATATTAGAGCACGACGTCATGTTTGATCCTACTAAACGGGGAAGCGACTATAACACGGCTCTTAAAACCTTGCTGAGCAGTCCCGATATAGCCTCCAAGCGCTGGATTTGGGAACAATATGACCGCACCGTTATGGGAGATACTATCGACAGTTCCCAATCGGGCGGGGACGCGGCTATTGTACGTATTCATGGCACCAATAAAGCGGTTGCGATCAGTACGGATTGCACGCCGCGTTACTGCACTGCGGATCCATTTGAAGGCGGGAAACAGGCCGTGGCCGAAACATGGCGAAATATTACCTGTACAGGCGCACAGCCTATCGCCATCACTGATTGTCTCAATTTTGGCAATCCTGAACGTCCAGAAATTATGGGACAATTTGTCTATGCAATTAACGGTATAAATGAGGCATGCCGCGCTCTTGATTACCCTGTGGTGTCTGGAAATGTGTCTCTTTATAATGAAACCAACGGGCAAGCTATCCCCCCAACACCTGCGATTGGTGGTGTGGGATTGATTTCTGATATCAATAAAACAGCGACAATTGGCAAAGCCAAAGCGGGTGATACGCTGATTTTAATCGGCGAAACCAAAGGCTGGCTCGGGGCGTCTCTTTACGCGCACTTTGTTCTCGGTATGGATAAACCTGATAGCCCGATTTATGCGCCGCCGCCTGTTGATCTCACGGCTGAAAAGGCCAATGGGGATTATGTGCGCCGTCTCATAAGAGATCGCCGAGTCAGTGCCGTCCATGATTTATCTGATGGCGGACTGGCAATTACTGCGGTCGAAATGGCTTTTGCGAATAATATGGGTGTTGCACTCAGTAAAAACTCTGAAATACCGCTTTATGCTTGGTTGTTTGGCGAAGATCAGGGACGTTACCTGCTCTGTGTGGATGAATATAGTGTCAACCCGATCATTAGCACGGCAAAATCCCTCGGAATTACGGCCAAAGCTGTTGGAAAAATTGGTGGTGACCGAGTTCAGTGCGGTGATGCGTTTGACATTAGTCTATCGGATGCCCATATGATCCATGAGGAGTGGTTGCCTAACTATATGGCTACCTAACAAATACAGGAAACAATCATGGCAATGAATGCAGATGATATTATTTCAATGATCAAAAGTGACATTCCCGACGCGCAAGTGGAATTGATTGACCTTGCGGGTGATGGTGATCATTATAAAGCCATTATTACCAGTGCTATATTTGAAGGAAAATCCCGTATTGCACAGCATCAGATGGTCTACGGCGCCTTAAAAGGAAAAATGGGCGGAGAACTTCATGCCTTGGCCCTCGAAACAAAAGTAAATTAGGAAATATTATTATGACAAATACTGCTCATGACCGCATCAAAAAAACTGTAACTGACAATGATATTGTCCTTTATATGAAAGGGACTCCGACATTCCCGCAATGTGGTTTCTCTTCTACTGTCGTGCAAATTTTTGACTATCTTGGTGCGCAATATGCATCCGTAAATGTCCTCGAGGACGCTGATATCCGCCAAGGGGTGAANGATTATAATAATTGGCCAACTGTGCCTCAAATTTTTGTTAAAGGCGAATTTGTAGGCGGGTGTGATATTATGCGCGAAATGTTCGAGACAGGTGAGTTAAAAACTATGCTGGAAAGTAAAAATATTGATTTATCCGCATAATGTATAGTTTTGATTTTATGCGCTCGTTTTATGGTTAAATTTAAGCCAATTTAAAGAGTTTTGCGCCACGTTAAGAATGATTATTGTGGGGCTATATGAGTTTTAAACTAAATCAATCTCAAGACAAGAAAACTTGGAAACGTATTCTTGTTGAAGAATCCGATTATAACTTACGTGTAAAAGGGCAAGTGCGTGATCGCACCTTTAGGCGCATGTATTTTACTGTGCTTGTTTGGTTCGCTACCATATTCTTATTATATATCAGTTTGTTTTATATAGGCGCTTTTTTCGATGCTGGTAAAGTGCTGGGCATTAGCCAGTCACAACGGGCAGAGAAATCCGCCGTAAAAGCAAAGACAATACCCGCACAACAAAAGCGAAATATTTTGTCGTCAATCTCGGATAGGCTTTCGGTAAACCGTGTATATTTGCTTAAAGGGCAAACTGTACAAGCTATCTATTCGCTTCCTGATAATACACTGATGACAGTAAAAATTAAGCAATGTAAAAGCCAGCCCGTTTTAGAAGTTTTCAAGTGTAAATTCATTGATGAGCAAGAAAAGCGTATCCGAAACGGCGGGACAGGTGTTGTGAAATTCTCAGCGACACAAACTGGGTTTTATTATTTCGAGGATGAAGTTGTGAAACTTCCAGGCCATGTTTTGAAACTAAATTATGATTACAAAATCATTTGGCAACGCGGCGGATAATAAAATAAACTTAACTGATAATTTTTTAGGTTACAAATTGTTTGGTGCGGGGCAGGTCAGATCAAATGCAGGTTGATTGGCAAGTGCATAGGTTTTTAAATTCCGAATGTGCGCTGTCATGGCCTGCGCGTTATATTGCATGTTGACGCAACCAAGGGTCTGTTTCGTATTGGCGTCAATGATGGCGGCAAAGCCTGTCACGCCCATCCATTGATTGTATTGTTGAACAATATTATGATCAAAGGCTGAATGCGCACTTCTTTCGGACAAGAGTGGTGTCGTGATATCAATNNCCACATATTCAATGCCTGGNNCATTTAGATTTGTAAGGGCTTGGTGTAAATTTGGCTCGACGATCTTACAAGGGGCGCACCAGTCTGCCCGAAACATTACAACATAAATATCTGGGCGTTGTTGCGCGTTGGAATACGTAAAACTCGTTGCCAGCAAGACAAATAATATTGTGAATGTTTTCAAGATACGTTTCATAATTTGCCTGTCATATTAGAATACAATTTATAAATCCTGTATTGTGCGATTGCACGGTGTTTATACAGCCTTCCAGATAAACTTAATGTGAACATAAAAAAAGCCCGGTCACTGCCGGGCTTTTTCAATATGTGGAATGTAGGGCTTATTCGCCTGTATCTACATTTTGTGCAGTAGGGCATTTAAAGGCACCGTTCCGATTTGAAACTTGGCGATCACTTGGCAAGCCAGCAGCTGATTTGATAAAATTTGCCATTTTATAGACATCATGTTTGGCACTAACGCAGCCGATCGTAGTTTGTGTTTTCGCATCGACAATTGCAACAAATCCGGTTTTTCCGACCCATTTGTTAAATTGGGGTACAATATTACGGTCAAAGGCAGTGTGCGCACTTTTTTCCCATTGTAGAGCGTTCGTCGTATCTATGGTTACTTGCTCGACACTCGGGCTATTGACCATGCTCATAGCTGATTTGAGTTGGCTTTCTAGTGCGCCACATGTTTGGCAATCGTCGGCACGGAATGTGACAACATAGACATCAGCATTTGAAGCAAATGCAGGTGTCGCAGTTAGGGTAACAATGGCTGCACCCAATAAAGCAGTTAATTTCGTCATGGTGATTTCCTTAGGTTTGTTCTCTTGAAGTTGGTTTTTGTTATTATTGAGAACTGTATAAGGAAGAATGGTTATTTTTTGACAAACAGGCTGATAACGCTTCATTTACCACCCCGTAAAAAACCGCCAAAATTAGTATAAACTATTGAAACTCGCAGTTAAAAAATTCTGGAAAAAATCGTGTCAACTTGAGAAAAATGGTAATCAAGGTCAAACAAACCCTCTATTTCCGCGTCTGTTAAATACTTGTTCACCATGTTGTCTGCTTTGAGGAAGCCAAGGAAGTCGCCTTCGCCTCGCCAAGTCTTCATAGCGTTGCGCTGGACAATGCTATAAGCGTCTTCGCGGCTAGACCCTTTTTGGGTGAGGGCGAGCAAAACCCTCTGTGAATTATGTAGGCCACCAAGCTTGTTAAGGTTGGCCAGCATATTGTCCTTATAGACCACAAGGTTTTCAATCACGCCCGCCAAACGGTGCAATGCAAAATCCAGATGTATAGTCGTATCAGGCGCGATACCGCGCTCGACGGACGAGTGGGAAATATCCCGCTCATGCCAGAGGGCGACATTTTCAAGGGCAGGGGTGACCGCCATACGTACGAGACGGGCAAGACCCGTGAGGTTTTCCGTTAAAATAGGGTTGCGTTTATGAGGCATGGCGGAGGAACCTTTTTGCCCTTTGGAGAAAAATTCTTCTACTTCCAAAACCTCACTGCGTTGAAGGTGGCGAATTTCGGTAGCGATACGTTCGATAGAGCTTCCGATAACGGCCAGTGTGGCGAAATAGGCGGCGTGGCGGTCACG
>JAESQI010000058.1 GCA_016765255.1 Robiginitomaculum sp.
CAGAGTTTTGTGTTTAAACGGGGTGGGTGAATGTTGAAAATAGATGACTAAGTAAACATTCCTTACTTATCTTAGCCAAGAAACTTTTTGATCGTTGTGATATTGCTATCATCACTCCCTAACAAGTGAAAATCACCATCACTGAGCATTGTCGCAGTATCGGCGAGCGTACCGTAAGCATTGAAAGCAAAGCGGCCACCTATAGACAAACGTGCGGCGCCTGCTTGGGCGAAATCAGAAATATTATTTTGGGTCAATGCGCCGTAAATCAACACATTTACGGGTGCGGTAACGGCGGAACAAACCCTGTGCACAGCCTCTATATTTGACAAACCAGGCGCAAATAATACATCCGCGCCTGCCGCTTCAAACGCCTGTAACCGCTCAATTATATTTTCCAAATCTGTGACACCGTGCAGGAAACCATCGGCGCGGGCTGTGAGAACAAACCCTTCAGTTGCCGCATGTCTTGCGGCCTCTATCCGCGCACTTGCTTGGTGTAAGGAGTAAATAGGTTTGTTTATATCGCCTGTAACGTCTTCAATTGAGCCGCCGCATAGAGCACTTTTTACGGCCAAGGAAATGGTTTTGGCAACTTGGTCTGGCGCGTCACCAAACCCATTTTCAAGATCAGCACTAACAGGAATGTGTGTCTGTTCAGCAATGGCAAAAGCAGAGTTTAAAGCTTCATCTTGCGTAATGGCATAATCGTCTCGACCCAAGGTCGCAGCATACCCAGAACTCGTCGTCGCAAGGGCAGAAAACCCAAGCCCTTGTAAAATTTTCGCCGAGCCAATATCCCAAGGGTTAGGTATAATAAATGGGTTGCCAATTTTATGGAGGGCTAAAAATTGTTCTCTTCTTTTAAGAATAGAGATCATTTATCCACCCCCATAAACACGACCTTTGCCGCGCCCCAGATGCGTTCATCGTAAACTTCATAACCGCGCAAGTTTGGTTCTTCGTCTTTACCCATTTCGTAGATGATGACGGCCCCTTCCGCGATCAGGCCTTGTTCGCCAAGTTTTCGCAAAACTGGTCGGATAAGAGATTTGTTATAAGGGGGGTCGAGGAATATATGGGTAAATGGGCCGCGTAGATTACTGGCCGCAATGCGAAGTTTTGTCGCGTCGCGGCGGTGTAAGCGCGTGACACCGCCCAAACTCATAGTGTCTATATTTTCGCGAATAGCAGCCCGGGCCTTTGGCTCGGTTTCTACAAACAAACAAAACCCCGCCCCCCGCGAGATCGCTTCCAGCCCCAGTGCGCCAGAACCAGCAAATATGTCTATAACCAAAGCATTTTCGTTCAAGGGAAGCGAATACTCTGCATGAGACAAAATATTAAATATACTTTCCCGTGCCTGATCGGATGTAGGACGGGTTAATTTCCCACTCGGGCAAGAAATCCTGCGCCCCCTATATTTGCCACCAACTATTCGCATAACACCTTCTTTCACTCGCTTGTTATCCTAACTCAAAATTAGGTAAGGGTTTGGGGCGAAGGGGTCAATGGAAGATGCTCTTACCTCTTGTCCTTTTTGACCCAACCTATCGACAACACATATCGGGAACCGCGCTCTATTTCAGTGACCTCATGAGGCATGATATCAGGCCTAAATAATTTAACCCTGCGGGTTTCAAATATAGGCTTATCGCACAAAAAACTGCCGCCGATTTTGGCCTGCTTGAGTACAACATTAAGCCTAAAATGTCTCCCATCTTTCACTTTATCCGTATGTTTTGGTATTTTACAGCCCTCTGGAAATTTCAGGATATACATGTCAAATATAAAAGGCCATTTGCCACTACACNCTAGCATTTTGTGATAGCCAGTCGCTTGCCTTCCAAGCTCCCACTGCCAAAACTTCTGATGATTACCCATTTCTTTGTTATACAGGGCAATCAACATTTTCACAGCTATAATAAGATTAGGCGTTATGGCGGTGTAAATTCCCCGCCGCCTCTTGACTCTACTCCCCCCTCTCCTTATCTCCCCTATATTAGCAGTCGATGGTGGTGAGTGCTAAACTCATGCCTGACTTATATTAAACCTTATTAAAAGAGATAGATTATGAAATTTCGTCCTCTCCATGACCGCGTGCTAGTAAAACGCGCCGTTGAAGAAACCAAAACTGCTGGCGGGATTATTATCCCAGGTACAGCTCAAGAAAAACCATCTGAAGGCAAGATCGTCGCTGTTGGCGCTGGCACTAAAGACGAAGCGGGCAAAGTAACACCGCTCGACGTTAAAAAAGGTGATAAAGTATTATTTGGCAAATGGGGCGGGACTGAAATCACGCTTGACGGCCAAGAACTTCTTATCATGAAAGAATCAGATATTTTGGGAATTCTTGGTTAATCCAAACCCCAATTTCACAAATCAACTTAAATACGGAGAATTATTATGGCGGCTAAAGACGTCAAATTTGGAACAGAAGCTCGCGACAAAATGTTACGCGGCGTGGACATCCTCGCGAATGCAGTAAAAGTAACCCTCGGCCCAAAAGGTCGCAATGTGGTAATCGAAAAATCTTTCGGCGCCCCTCGTTCAACTAAAGACGGCGTAACGGTTGCTAAAGAGATCGAGCTTGAAGATAGGTTTGAAAACCTCGGCGCACAAATGTTGCGCGAAGTTGCCAACAAAACAAATGATGTTGCTGGTGACGGCACAACAACAGCGACCGTTCTTGCTCAGGCAATCGTTCGCGAAGGCCTAAAGCGCGTTGCTGCTGGCATGAACCCGATGGATTTAAAGCGCGGTATTGACAAAGCGGCGAAAGAAATTGCTGCTGACCTTCTTACAAAGCCAAGAAAATTACATCTGCCGCTGAAATCGCACAAGTGGGGACAATCTCATCAAACGGCGATACAGACATCGGTAAGATGATTGCCGAAGCCATGGGTAAAGTCGGCAATGAAGGCGTGATCACGGTTGAAGAAGGCAAAACTGCCGAGACCGAGCTTGACGTTGTTGAAGGCATGCAGTTTGACCGTGGATATCTGTCCCCGTATTTCATCACAGACGCGGACAAAATGCGCGTTGAAATGGACGAACCATATATCTTGCTCAACGAAGGCAAATTGACATCGCTACAACCTATGTTGCCAATCCTCGAAGCCGTTGTTCAGTCTGGCCGTCCGATGGTCATCGTAGCGGAAGACATTGAAGGTGAAGCTCTTGCGACGCTTGTTGTCAACAAATTACGCGGCGGACTTAAAATCGCGGCTGTTAAAGCGCCTGGTTTTGGTGACCGTAGAAAAGCCATGCTCGAAGACCTTGCAGTCCTCACGGGCGGTACAGTGATTTCCGAAGACCTTGGTATCAAGCTTGAAGACGTGAACCTTAAAATGCTCGGCACGGCCAAGCATGTCACCATTACCAAAGACGACACCATTGTTGTTGACGGTGCGGGCAAGAAAAAAGACATCAAAGCCCGCGTTGCGCAAATACGCAAACAGGCCGAAGATACGTCTTCTGATTACGACAAAGAGAAATTGCAAGAACGCCTTGCTAAACTTTCTGGCGGCGTTGCCGTTATCAAAGTTGGCGGTTCAACTGAAATCGAAGTCAAAGAACGCAAAGACCGCGTTGATGACGCTTTGAACGCAACCCGCGCTGCCGTTGAAGAAGGCATTGTTCCAGGGGGCGGCACTGCGCTACTTCGCGCAACTCGCTTCATCAATGTCAAAGGCATAAATGACGACGAAAAAGCCGGTATCGAAATTGTCAAAGCGGCTCTTTCTTATCCTGCACGTCAAATCGCTGAAAACGCTGGCTGTGNAGGCAGTGTGGTTGTTGGCAATATCTGGGCTGAAAACAAAGCTAATTACGGCTTTGACGCTCAGAAAGAAAAATATGTCGACATGGTAAAAGCCGGCATCATTGACCCTGTTAAAGTTGTCCGCACGGCACTCCTAGACGCAGCCTCAGTTGCTGGCATCATCCTCACCACCGAAGTCGCCATCTGCGACGCCCCTGCTAAAGATAGCGGCGGCGGCATGCCAGATATGGGCGGCATGGGCGGAATGGGCGGTATGGGAGGAATGATGTAAGCAAAGGGATTTAGGGCTTGCCCTAAATTAGGGCGCTTAATAAGCGCCCTCCCGTGCTTCTTCGAAAATCGGCATAGCCCGATTTCTCGAAGCGTTCAAAACAAACTCAGAGCCATTGCTCAGACCAAAAAAACAAAAACCGCCTCATTGAAACATGGGGCGGTTTTTTATTTAGAGTTTATAAAAAATACTGATAATACAATAAATATTATTGTAAAAAACAAAGCCCATGAAGAAACACGCAATAAAGCTCCGTTTCTTTTTAGTAATTTCTCATTAGAAAACCTACTGGCTGATAATCCTTCAATATAGTCCACTTTTTCCTATGTTCGCTAAACAGGTCTGAAATATCTTTCAACAAAACCATGCCATCGTTCCCTGAAGAATTTACAGTGTCAGATTGAATAATAAACAAACCAGACACAAGACAAATCAATCCAGAAATTATAACTAACCCGGTCGAAGCCCGCATACTTACATTTAGTAATATTACCCCCGTATTCACGCCAGAGCTAAATACTATTCCTGCCAATATAGACAGCATCAAACCTGTCACGCTCATAATCTGCGTTGCTCGGCTGTCGATTGCTCTGAAGTTTTCAATCTGCGTATTGACTATAATTTCGCTTTTCCTGATGACTTCATTTAATCTATTTATATCCGTCGCGGAGATTACAATAGGGCTAATCTTTTTTAATTTTTCGTTCAAGTACAGCCGNATCAACTTTTCTTTTCGAGTAAATCGTTTCTCTTGCATTAGATTTTCCTGCAACTAAATATGTATTGTTACGTTTGATTACGTTACTATACCCCATTCACTGAATAAGCATATGTTTTTCGTTTTTAATGACTCTGAAATTATCTGTGATAGTGTTCCGGAATTGGGGCCACTTATCTGGTAGAGTTTTGTGGAAGAAAGCTAAAATAGCCGCCGCAAAATCGTTGAATTTGGCGTAATGTTTGTTGTGTGTGACGTGTTTGTGCATGACGCCCCATAGCCGTTCAATAGGGTTTAAATGCGGCGCATAAGCGGGCAGAAAGTGTAGTTTTATCCGCCGGTTGGGTGCGCCCAGCCACGGTTTGAGCATCCGCGCATGGTGATAGCGGGCATTGTCGAGAAACACATGGATGTGCCGCTTATTTGGGTAAGCGGTTTCGATTTTTTTGAGCAGACCTAATGTGCTTTCTGCGTTGATTTTTAAGGCTTCTACATATTGGAACTGGAAGGTTTCAAGATTAAGAGCCGCGTGGATGTTCATCCGCTTGCGACCTGAATTGGCGGCGATAACAGGCTGGCAGTGCTTGGGAAACCAACCATAAGCTGGGCGGCTTTGATGTTCAGGATGCACCGCATCAACGAAGACAATCGCCTCATCAGCGGGTAATTCCGTGCAGAGTTCCTCGTAATCGGCAATGAAATTCTCCTGCGCCTGTGGGCTGGCCTGCAAGGGCAAAAGCTTCGGCTTTTTGTAGACAAAGCCAAGACGGGTCATGAGTTTAATCGCGCCGGGATGTGAATATCTCTGTCCATAAGTTTGTTCAATATAGGCGCGCACCTCGCCCGAAGTCCGCATTGGGTGGGCGGACAAATGCACCTGCAATTCTGCTTCTTGTTCGAAACTCAGATGCCCCTCGCGCTTTGAATAATCTGAAATCTCTAAGCTCGATATCCCGTCGGCTTCATAGCTGCGCCGCCATGTACGCACTGTTCCCGTATCCAAAAATAGCGCATCCGCAACCCGCACCGCTGGCCAGCCCTTGTCCAAAAGCAAAAGCCCATTGGCGCGGCGAACAACCAGGCCGTCCTCTTTGTGACGGCGTAAAATGAGCCTAAGCTCACGGCGCTCGCTTGATGATAAAGAAAAAGATAGGCTCATACAAAGCTTTAGAATCTATCTCCATAAAAACAGCAAGCAAAAAATGGAGTGTTCAGGATTCAGAGTATAATAGTTTTATTTTTAATTCCAGTCAATTTGAGCAACCTGTTTTAACTGAAACTCTTAAAGTGGAGCTTGTAAAGTCTGTGGAGGATAGCTTTAGGGATGAAGCGGGACATCTTCCTACGGAAGGTAGCGAGTATAAAAAAATGCAAAAGGGTATTAAGAAAGCCAAAGATGATAAGTTAACAAAACCAGAAACTTCAATTTTTCTTATTCAAAACTGGTTGAAAAATAGCGGAACTCCTATGAAAGAAGAGATAAGCAAAGCCCATAAATTTATTGCAAAATACCTTGTGGAAGATTTCAACTCTACAGAAATTCCCGATTTAAATGGGGAAGACAAGATAGTTCACACTCAGCCAGATGGTCGGGTGGTGAAATTAGTCGGACAGGGCACACTTGCCGGATCTTATGTTTCTGAACCTGGCAATGTAACTAGTTTTACAACTT
>JAESQI010000059.1 GCA_016765255.1 Robiginitomaculum sp.
TTCCAGCCACGTACGAAACTGTGTCTGATACGGTAGTGGTTCAAGAAGCCTCAACCCAGCTTATTACCATTCCAGCAACGTACGAAACCGTAACTGAAACAATTGTTGTGACACCGCAAACTGTTGAGTATATCTCTATTCCAGCCGTTTACGAGACCATAACTGAACCTTATGTGGTTCAAGCCGCGTCAACAGAACTCGTTACTATTCCAGCGACTTACGGAACTGTTTCCGAAACCGTTATTGTGACACCGCAAAGCGTTGACTACATTAGCATTCCGGCCACGTATGAAACCGTATCTGAAACTGTTGTTGTGCAAGAAGCCTCAACCAGCTTAGTGGCTATTCCAGCAACCTACAGAACTGTATCAGAAACTGTTGTTGTGACGCCGCAAAGCGTTGATTATATTTCCATTCCAGCCACGTACGAAACTGTGTCTGATACGGTAGTGGTTCAAGAAGCCTCAACCCAGCTTATTACCATTCCGGCGACATATGAAACAGTCTCTGAAATGGTTGTGGTTCAAGGCGCAAGCACAGAATACATTAGTATCCCAGCGATTTATGAAACCGTTTCTGAAACCGTTGTTGTGCAAGAAGCTTCAACTGAGCTCCTAGCTATTCCAGCAACGTACAGAACTGTCTCTGAAACAATTGTTGTCACGCCGCAAAGTGTTGATTACATTTCCATTCCAGCGACATATGAAACTGTGTCTAATACGGTTGTAGTTCAAGAAGCCTCAACAGAGATTTTGACTATTCCTGCGACATATGAAACCGTATCTGAAACTGTTGTTGTGACACCGCAAAGCGTTGATTATATCAGCATTCCAGCAACATACGAAACTGTGTCTGAAACTGTAGTGGTTCAAGAAGCCTCAACAGAACTTGTGACCATTCCAGCAACGTTCAAAACTGTGTCTGAAACAATTGTTGTGACACCGCAAAGTGTTGATTATATCAGCATTCCAGCCACATATGAAACTGTGTCTGAAACGGTTGTGGTTCAAGAAGCGTCTACAGAACTTGTGACAATTCCAGCAACTTACGGAACTGTTACAGAGACGATTGTTGTGCAAGACGCATCAACGCAGCTTGTGCAAATTCCAGCAACCTACGAAACTGTTTCTCAAACAGTAATTGTGCGCGAAGCCACGACCGAATTACTGGCCATTCCCGCGACTTACAGAACTGTATCTGAAACAATTGTTGTGACACCGCAAAGTGTTGATTATGTTTCCATTCCAGCGACGTATGAAACCTACCAAGAAACTGTTGTCGTGCAAGAAGCTTCAACAGAGCTTGTGTCCATTCCAGCAACTTACGGAATGGTGTCAGAAACAGTTGTCGTTCAAGAATCGTCAACTGATCTAGTCACTATTCCAGCAACCTACAGAAATGTTACAGAAACTGTTGTTGTTCGCGAAGCCACGACCGAATTATTGGTCATTCCTGCGACATACAGAACTGTATCTGAAACTGTTGTTGTGACACCACAAAGCGTTGATTATGTTTCCATTCCAGCCACATATGAAACCTATCAAGATACGGTTGTTGTTCAAGAAGCCTCAACCGAGCTTGTTGCTATTCCTGCAACGTATAGGAATGTGACACAAACTGTTGTGGTTCAAGAAGCCTCAACCGAGCTTGTTGCCATTCCAGCAACCTATAGAACTGTGACAGAAACTGTCGTAGTTCAGCCGCAAAGCGTCGAATATGTATCTGTTGGCGCTAAATTCCGCAGTGTTACTGAAAACTATGTTGTTCAGGACGCTACAGAGCAAATGGTCATTATTCCAGCTGTCTATGACAATGTAACTGAGACAATCATTACTCAGGAAGCTTCAACAAGCCTCCGCGCTATTCCAGCGACCTATAGAACGGTTACGGAATCCATTGTTGTTCAACCTGCTCGCACTGATATTCAGGTCATTCCAGCGACTTACGAAACACGCTCTGAGCGGGTTCTTATTTCACCTGCTCGTGAAGAGTGGAAACCGGGTTCACAAGCTTTGAACTACGGAACCATCCAACGTACAGGCCGCATTAACACAAATACACCGCGTCAATTTACAATCTTTAACGGAACGTCTGAGCAAGTTGTTCAGTCCACCCAAACAATTGTGAACCAAACAGGTGAAATTTTGTGTCGTGTGCTTATTCCAGCTCAGTACAAAACAATCACCAAGCGCGTGATTAAAACAGCTGCACGTACAGTAGAGAGAACAATTCCTGCTGTGACGAGACAAATCACACGTCGTGTGGTGGTCAATGCTGCAACTGTACAAGAAATTGTAAACCCAGCCAAAACCAGCACGATAACACGTCGTACGGTTCGCTCAGAAGCACGCGTCATGACATGGTCCGCAGCACGCGAAGCGGGTCTATTAACATCTGCAAACGGATTTGGCCCTAATGGCACTATTCGCGGATTTGTTGACGGCAATGGCGGCGGCTCTGATGACCGTGATGGTTTGTCACGTTCAGCCGCAGCTGCTGCTGATCGCCGTGGCAATGGTTCACGCGCTTACGGAAATGGCAACACAGGTCAACAAATAGGGAGTGTCACGAAACGGGTTCTTGCTGAAAATGCAAAAGTCGTCGAGCGCATTATACCTGCTGTGACCAAGCAAATCTCACGCCGTGTTGTGGCCACACCTGCAAGCACGCGCGAACGGGTAATCCCAGCTAAAACAAGTACAATCACACGCCGCGTCGTTGCAACACCTGCAACAACACAGCAACGTACTATCCCAGCGATTACAAAAACGGAAACGCGCCGCCGCATCAAAACACCAGCAGCAACGCGTGAACGCATTGTACCTGCAGTCACTAAAGTCGTGACACGCCGTGTTGTTGACCGCCCTGCATCTACGCAAGAGCGGACAATCCCAGCTGTCACGAAACAGCAAACACGCCGCGTTGTTGCAACACCTGCAAGCACACAAGAGCGGACAATTCCTGCGATTACAAAAACTGTCACTCGACGTGTTGTTAAAACGCCAGCAGCTACTCGTGAGCGCACAATTCCTACGATAACAAAAGTGGAAACACGTCGCCGCATCAAAACACCAGCAGCAACGCGGGAACGTGTTGTACCTGCTGTGACAAAAGTGGTGTCGCGCCGCGTTGTTGATACGCCCGCCTCTACTCGTGAACGTGTAATTCCTGCGGTCACTAAAGTGCAAACACGCCGCGTTGTGAAAACACCAGCAAGTACGCAAGAGCGCACTATTCCTGCGATTACCAAGCAAGTGACACGCCGTGTTGTCAAAACACCGGCAGCTACTCGCGAACGGGCAATCCCTGCGATCACGAAACTGGAAACACGCCGCGTCATTAAAGATGCTGCGCATACAATTGAACGCATTGTTCCGGCTGTAACCAAGCAGGTTAGCCGCCGTATTGTTAAAACACCGGCGTCTACATTTGAGCGGGTTATTCCGGCAATTACCAAGCAAG
>JAESQI010000060.1 GCA_016765255.1 Robiginitomaculum sp.
CGCTGCATGCGGGCGAGTTGTGGCTTGGTCTTGTTCACCCGAGCGAACTTAGGGATCACATTCAAAAAGCAGTCAAAATAGGTCATGCCAAACGCATCGGGCACGGCACAGATATTATATTTGAAACCAATTACAAAGACCTTTTAAAATATATGGCCGAGCATGAAATTATGGTCGAGATTAACCTGACCTCATCAGATGCTTTGCTCGGCATAACTGGAAATGAACATCCTTATTTGGTTTATAAAAATGCAGGCGTACCCCTTTCTTTTTCAACCGACGACGAGGGTGTAGCCCGTATTGATCTGACCCATGAATATATGCGCGCTGTGAAAGAGCTGAACGTGAGTTACGCGGAGCTCAAGCATTATACATATAACGGGCTTCGCTACGCATTCATTGACGCTGACAAAAAAGCAGACATGATCAAGGTTTTGGACGTTAAATTCACCGCATTTGAAAGCCAGTTTTAATGAGGGATGTGGCCCCTAAAAAACTGCTCGGGTTTTGGGATTTGATGAGCATTTCCTTAGGGCAGATCATTGGTACAGGGGTCGTCGTTCTAACGGGTATCAGCATTAGCATGACGGGTTACGGCGCGCCGCTTGCCTTTGTTTTGGCTTTGGGAATCGTTGCCATTCCGTCTTTGTGTATAGCGTCCCTTGGGTCGTCTATTCCCAATACGGGCGGTAATTACACCTATGTGCGAGATTTGCTGGGGCGCAAAACCTCATTTATTTATTTAATGCTATTGATTGCAGGCCAGATAATTCTAGCAAGTTTCGCCATTGGTTTTGCTCAATACGCGGACGCGCTATTGCCAAATATCAATACGATGATCGTAGCGGCGGTAGTGATGGTTTTATGCTACCTAGCTAACCTACTCGGGATAAAAACTGCCGCTCGCATTCAAGCGCTGATGGTGCTGATCTTGCTTGTCTCTTTGGTGATTTATATTATAAGCGGGCTTGGGCATGTAGAGAATTTTTCAGCCTACACTCAGCCTAGAAATATTTTCCCAAGTGGGTTTGCTGGGTTTTTTGCGGCGGCCTTTCTTTTGCGCCTTAGCTTAATTGGTTCTGAGTTTATTTCGGAGTTTGGCGGGGAGATGAAAACCCAGGCACGATGATCCCGCGTATTATGGGCTTGTCTTTATTGCTTGTCACTTGCCTCTATGTAGGAATTGCCATTGTGGCCACGGGGGTCCTCCCTCTGGCAGAGGTTNAAGGCAAAAACTTGGCCGCCGTTGCGAAAGTTATTTTTAGCCCGACCGTCTATATTGNCTTTATTGCGGGCGGGGTGATGCTGTCGCTTGTGACATCTCTCAATGCTATCTTTGCTTGGTGTACGCGGGGCCTGTCAATGGCGACAAAGGATGGGTGGTTGCCAGAAAAACTCGCCGTAACCAACCGGTTTGGGACACCCTATATCTTTCTCACTTTGTTTTTTATTGTTGGTATCACACCGATTATAACGGGTATGACTCTGGATTATGTCAGTATTTTGGGCAATACATTTGGCGCAATATTTGGCCTGTTTCCTGTGGTTGCGATTTTTAATTTATCCAGTAAACGCCCCAATGCCTATAAAAATGCAACCTTCAAACTGCCGGTTTGGGCGACAAAAATATTGCCAATCCTCGCAGTGTTGATTTACGGATACGGCATTTATACCAGTTGGGATTTTATAGGTATCAAGGGTATTAGTGGATTTGCAGTGTTTACAGTTTTGGTGATACTCTATGCGTATTGGCGCGAACCCTATGTGAGGGCTAAGTTTAAGGGTACCGATCCAGCCGCCCAAAAGATTTAAGGGTGTGCTTGATTTGTGCTTTGGTCATGCCTTTCGGTTCAATGNTTGCATGTCTGAGTGTCCAATAAATCTGGGCGCATTTTTCAAATACTTCCAACTTGTCAAAGGCACTCGAAAGTGTCTCGCCAGTTGCGAGGCAGCCGTGCAAATGCCAAAGAACGAGGTGGTGATTTTTGACAAGCGCAGCAGAGGCAAGCCCTAGCTCTAGGGAGCCTGGGAGTTGATGGTCAACATAGCCTATTCCCTCTGGCAAGATAAGGCGGGCTTCGCTTTGCAGGCTAAGGATTTTATCTGAGACTGCAGGCCCGCTTGTCAGTTCGTCAATATGGCAGAGGGCGATCAATTTGGCGGGGTGGGTGTGCAAGATGGCTTTATCTTCGGGGCGGTGTTGTTCTAGAGCGTTGTGAATGGCGAGGTGGGCGGGGAGTTCACTGGTAGGATTGTTGTTACCACCCACATATTGATAGGATTTTCCGTCATCGCTGATCCTAAACACCCCAATGTCTTGGGCGGGGTTGGTGCCAGTGTCTCTGGCCCGTGAACCTGACGCGGTAAAGAGGAGGTATTTACCCGCAAGTTTGGGCACTGGTAATGGCAGCGGGAGCAGGTCGCCCATTTCCATTTTCTTTGACTTGATATGATCAGTTCTATCTATTCGCACTGACATATTTCCGCCAGCTGCTTCGGACCAACCACGCAGAGCCAGCCAATGGGCGGCGGTTTTAAAATCTGAGAGTTCTGGAAAACTGTCCATAAAATTTCTTGTCATTGTTCAAAACCGTCCTTTAAGTCATGTGGGCTTAAAACGCCGTTGCGGGTGATAATACCAGCGACAAGCTCTGGCGGGGTAATGTCAAAAGCAGGGTAGAGTGCATTGATACGGTCCAAGCTTGTGTAACGGCCCATACACTGTCTAATCTCGCTGGGCGCACGATATTCAATCTCAATACTGGCGCGGTCGGATTTGCTCGGGTCACACCCCCATGCAAAGGCATAATACGGAATATTGTGGTGGGCGGCACAAATGGCATTTTGAAACGTGCCCACTTTATTGACCACATGCCCGTCCAGAGTAATCAGGTCGGCGGCGGTCATATATTTTTGAATTTTGCCTTCCGCCATTAGGGCAGACGGCATGCCGTCAGTGATCAGTTTTACCTCAATACCAATTTCGTCAAGGCTCGGCGCGGTGAGTTTTGCCCCTTGCAAAAATGGACGGGTTTCAGGCACGTAAACGCAGATATTCTTGCCTTGCGCCTTGGCAAATGCACATGTCAGGATGAAAGATGTTTCGGCGAAACACATGGTGAGTATGCCGTCGCCGTATTCTACAATTTCTGCCCCGTACCCAGCTCGCCGTGCATAGAGAGAATACATTTCATCTAAAATATCGTCAATGCGCAGTAAAATAGCTTGCGACGGATCACGTCCATCTTTGACAGCAATTTTGGCATGACTTAAAACATCTTCTAGGCGGTAGCTAATCAAGGTATTGGTCGGGCGCGTTTGGATGAGCCTTGTTTTAGCTTGTTCAAGTTCGCCAATAATATTTGCGCTGTTTTTGCGTAAATCAGCCAGCATGGCGAGCGCATGAACGGCCGCCACCCACGGCCCAACCCCTTGAGTGACCATGGTTTCAATGGCCACTGCTACATCTTCGACGCAAGCGCATTCAACAAAAGATTTTTCAAACGGGTAGAGGGAACGATTGCCGATATAGACCTTGCCGTCATTGTAATGGGCAATGTTTTGCCTGCGTAATATATGCGGCAATATGGCTTCGATTTCATCGAGGGAATAATTAAGCTTCGTCATCAGGCTTACCGTATCCGCCGCCAGTGGGTGTTTCAATACAAATAGTGTCGCCTTTGGATAAATCTATACGGTCGCATCCTTTGAGTTGGATCATTGAGCCGTCAGTGCGAATGACTGTGTTTTTACCTAGTTTTCCAGCGCTCCCTCCGTGACTACCAAAGCAAGGCACACGGCGATTACCCGATAAGATAGCGCATTCCATGTCTTCAAGAAAAGTTAAAGTACGTTTAACCCCGTCCCCAGAATTCCATTCCCCTTTGCCGCCAGAACCACGCATGATCTCGAAAGTTTTAACGCGAATTGGATAACGGGCTTCCAAAACTTCGGGGTCAGTGAGGTGGGAATTTGTCATATGGGTTTGCACGGCGGACGCGCCGTGAAAACCGGGGCCAGCGGGGGCACCAGAACAAATGGTTTCGTAATATTGGTATGTGTCATTGCCAAAAGTTAGATTATTCATACTGGCTTGCGACGATCCTAAGACGCCAAGGGCACCAAACAGGGCATTGGTCACGGCTTGGCTTAACTCGACATTCCCGGCAACTATGGCGGCGGGGTGGGCGGGTTTTAACATGCAGCCGTCTGGAACACGAATATCCAAAGGCCGCAAACAGCCAGCATTGAGCGGAATATCAGAACCTACTAGACAGCGAAATACATAGAGAACAGCGGCGTGGGTAACCGCAATGGGTGCATTAAAATTATCGTCTCTTTGCGCGCTTGTGCCTGCAAAATCTATGACGGCGCTGCGAGTCTTTGTGTCGACGCATATGTCGACGCATATTTTGCTGCCCTGATCAATTTCAAGTATGAAAGAACAGTTTTTAAGATTCGCGATAGCGCGGCGCACGCTCTCTTCGCCGTTATCTTGGCAAAACCCCATATAGGTGTGTACCATTTCCAATCCGTAAGCGTCACAAATTTGCAAAAGCTCTTTTGTGCCTCTGGCATTGGCAGCAATTTGGGCTTTTAGGTCGGCAATGTTTTGAGCGGGGTTGCGGGCAGGATATTTCGCGGTGCGTAATACCTGCTCTATTTCGCGGCCTAAAAATTGGCCACCTCTGACCAGATGCATGCAATCAATCACTACACCTTCTTCAATTATATTGGTCGCAAGCGGGGACATAGATCCGGGGGCAATACCGCCAATATCGGCGTGATGGCCACGACTGGCTACATAAAATAGGATATCTTTTTCGTCTTGGGAAAAAACAGGCGTAATCACATTTATGTCAGGCAGGTGCGTCCCCCCGTCGTAAGGGTTATTATGAACGAAACTATCGCCAGCTTGCATGGTCAGGCCAGAATTTATCAGGGCTCGTAAACTGGCATCCATCGAGCCAATATGTACGGGCATATGGGGGGCATTGGCCACGAGGCCGCCGCTTGCGTCAAAAATTGCGCATGAAAAATCTAACCGCTCTTTGATATTTACGGAACTGGCAGTGTTTTGTAAAACGGCCCCCATTTGTTCGGCCACGGACATAAATAAATTATTGAAAATTTCTAACCGTACTGGATCATGTACAGCTTTTGTCTTTGAGGATACGTCCTGTTTTAGTGCTGCCTTATGATGGGTTAAGTGCAAATCGCCGATTGGCGTCAGTTCGGCACGCCAATCAGGTTCGATGATATTTGTCCCGCCTGCATCAAGAATGATAGCTGGCCCATCGACCTTTTGCCCTATTTTTAGATGCTCGCGCCGATAGACATTGACGTCGTGCCAGCCCCCTTGGGAGTAGAATCTTGTGGTTTGAGGTTTGGGGCTGGTGCGTGTTGGCGGTTGAGTTTCAATGCTCTCAATCTGTTCCCCGCCGCCGTATACTTCGACGGATAGGCTATCAATAATGATGGTCGTGTCCACAGTGTTAAAGCTAAATCTTGCGAAATGTGCTTGCTCAAAATCGTGTTTTAAAGTGGGGCTCAACAATATGGGCAACACACTATCTGAGCCAGCGTAGCGGACATAGGCGGTGATATTGTTTTGGATACTGTCTTCGGGGACACCTTGCTCGGTCAAATCTTGGCGGCCTTGGACAACGAACAAAGCCGCAGTTTTTTGTGCCTGCTTAATATCCGTAATCGGGAGGTTCACGGTTTTTCGGTAGTGTTTGGATATATGGGCCAGCCCCATTCCGAAGGCGGATAAAACGCCCGCATGTGGATGAATGAGAATCGAATTTATGCCAATTTTCTCCGCGACCTGACAGGCATGTTGCCCACCAGCCCCGCCAAAGCAGGCCAATGTATAGCCGTCTAAATCAATGCCGCGCTCTATAGAAATTTTCTTGATGGCGCGCACCATATGGTTAATGGCAATGGATAAAAATCCTTCCGCAGTCTCTTCAACTGTTTTCCCGCTTGCCTTTGCTATCTTGTCAAAACCTTGACGGGACGCGTTGGCACCTAAGGGTTGGTCTTGGTTTGGGCCAAAAATAGCGGGGAAAAAATCTGGGTTTAATTTGCCTAGGGCGACGTTAATATCCGTGACGGTGAGGGGGCCGCCGCTTCGGTAACACATTGGCCCGGGCTTGGCCCCAGCGGAAGCAGGCCCGACTTGATAGCGCTCGCCGTCATAAGAGATAATAGAGCCGCCGCCTGCGGCAATGGTGTGAATTTCCAACATGGGCGCGCAAACTCGTACCCCAGCGATGCGGGTTTCGAAAGTGCGCTCATATTGGCCTGCATAATGGTAAACATCGGTCGATGTGCCGCCCATATCAAAACCAATTATTTTGTCAAACCCTGCTTGCTTGGCGGTTTGAACGGCGCCGATAACCCCGCCAGCGGGGCCAGATAGAACGGCGTTACGCCCATGAAAAGACTGTGCGTGTGTTAGCCCGCCAGACGATTGCATGAATAAAACTTGCGGCGGCTGGCTTTGTTCATGCCCAAGCGCATTTGTGACCTTGTCGATATAATTTCTAAGGATAGGCGACAGGTAAGCATCAACCACCGCCGTGTCGCCCCTAGAGACCATTTTGATCATGGGGCTTACTTCGTATGAGGTCGTGATTTGTGTATAGCCAATTTCTCGGGCAATTGCGGCGACGATATTTTCGTGTTTAGGGTTTAAATATGCGTGTAATAATACAATGGCAATGGCGCTATAGCCTGCGTCAAAGCTTGCCTGTAAATCTTGCTGGATTTTTTGCGGATTAGGTGATATTATAGAGCGACCTTTTGCGTCCATACGCGCCTCTATTTCGATGATTTCCCCGTAAAGGGGCGCGGGCTTGATGATGTTGAGGGCAAAAATATCGTCTCTTGCCTGTGTCCCGATTTCCAAAACGTCGCGCAGACCAGAGGTGATAGCGAGAAGGGTTGGCTCGCCCTTGCGCTCTAATAAAGCATTGGTGGCAACGGTTGTCCCCATTTTCACACCGTGGATTTTTGATCCTTGTATGGGTGTATTTTTGGGTGTCCCTAAAAACTGCCTTATTCCCTCAAGGGCTGCGTCCGCGTAATTTTCAGGGTTTTCTGATAGTAATTTTTTCGTGTGCAATTGCCCATCTGGCGCCCGCCCGACAATGTCGGTAAATGTCCCGCCCCGATCAATCCAGAACTGCCATTTTTTAGGTGCGTTACCGCTATGCATGTTTTAGTTCTCGGCTTCTTCTTTGTACCGAAACCCATAGCGGCTAAGCTTGGTGCGGACAGCGTATTTAGATTTTTCTACCTTAAGCATTTCCACCTTGTAGAGGCGGTCATATTCTAACTTTTCATAAATTGACTTTTCACTTGCAACACCGCCGAGGGCGATGACGGTTTCTGCTGATGTATTGCTATGTCCGACAACGAGGTGGTGGACGCCACCTGCTATGGATTGCTGTTTAATTTTGTCAGCGAGGGCGTCTAAATTGCTCGGGTCGTAAATTTCGATTTCTAGACCCATGATTTTGGCCAAAGGCGCGCCTGTATTGCGGGTGCGGATATAATTAGAAGAATGGATGTGGCTGATATTTTTATCCCGTAACAACTCTGCCAATACATTGGCGCGGACACTACCTGTTTCTGACAATTTGGGGTCGCGGCCCACATCTGGCCCGGTTAATTTTTCGGCATGTCGCACAACATAGACAGTATTGACGGCATTTTTTGGTTTGGACGCGGACATAAATGTTTGGGCAAGAAAATACATGGCGGCAACAAGGCCCAAAAACATAATGGTTTTGCCAATTAACATTTTCATCAATGGGTTTGTAGCTTGCTTGCTCATTTGTGTTTCCTTTTTAATCTTGCGTATCTTGTAGCATAACCAAAGCGTTTTCCAAGGATTGGATGACTTCGGTTTCGTTGCTAATACCCATGGTAAGGGCGATAAGTTTCCCGTGCTGGGAAGTTGATAAATTGTGCCCGTCATAAAACCGTTCCTTGATGCGGTGATAGACGTTTAATTTGCCCCGGTGTTGATCAATTCTCACCCCCAATTGCTCGCTTAATGCGGGGATATCAACGGTTTCAAGGGCGTAGAATTTTACGAGGAGTTCGTCTTTAATCGAGGGCATTTTACACGGTTTTAATGACCATTGCAATATGGTGTGTTCGCCCGCTTCTGTGATTGTATGCACAATGCGGTTGGGTTTTCCTCTTTGTTCCACTTCCGTGCTTTCCACCAAGTTTCTTTCGCGCAGGCGGGCCAGTTCACGGTAGACTTGTTGGTGGGATGCCCGCCAGAAAAGCCCGATACTGGCGTCAAAGGTTTTTGCCAGATCATAACCACTCATGGGGCGGTCTGTCAGGCAGACAAGAATTGCTTCGGCTAGGGCCATAAATTTCCATCGACATTGTTATGCAATTATGTGCATACTATAAAAATAGAACTCCTATCTACACTAAATATAAGGGCAGATGCAAATGACAGATTTAAAAACTTTAAAAGGAAAAACCATTTTCATGTCGGGTGGATCGAGGGGTATCGGGTTGGCGATTGCATTGCGGGCCGCGAGAGACGGGGCTAATATTGCCATTGCCGCCAAAACAGCCGAGCCGCATCCGAAATTACCCGGCACAATTTATATGGCTGCCAAGGAGATAGAGGCGGCAGGCGGGCAGGCCTTGCCCCTAATTTGTGATGTGCGCGACGAAGATAATGTGCAATCTGTTATTGAGCAAACAATAGAAAAATTTGGCGGTATAGATATATGCGTCAACAATGCCAGCGCCATTTCGTTAACGGGCACAGAGGCCACGTCCATGAAACGCTATGACCTGATGAACCAAGTCAATGCACGGGGCACGTTTCTGCTGTCGAAACTTTGCTTGCCACACCTCAAGAAAAGCGACCACGCCCATATTCTTAATTTGTCACCACCCCTTGATATGTCGCCCAAATGGTTCAAAAATCATACGGCCTATACTATGGCTAAATACGGCATGTCCATGTGTACACTGGGTATGGCTGAAGAATTCAAACCGTTTGGAATTGGGGTAAATTCCGTCTGGCCATTGACGGCAATAGATACGGCGGCGGTGCGCAATGTTCTGGGCGGTGACCAAATGGCTAAAATGAGCCGTACACCTGATATCTTATCGGACTGTGCTCATATGATACTGATTAAGGATCCAAAGGAATTTACTGGTAATTTTGTTGTGGATGAGCAGTTTATGCGCGCCGAAGGAATTACAGATTTTACCAAATATTCTCCCGGGTATGACGGGCCATTGGCGGG
>JAESQI010000061.1 GCA_016765255.1 Robiginitomaculum sp.
GCGATCCCAGCGATGGTTGTTGTAAATGGACTGTTTAATCTCGTATACACAGACGGGTTGTCGATCGGTGGTTTGATCAAATTCGGCATATTGGCCGCTTTGCCAGCTTGGTGGCTTGGTCGTCATGCGATGGGCAAGGGCTACAACCTTTTAAGCGATGGCGCGGACAAGAATTACCGGCCTGGTCGTGATCTGTATATGGATGGGCAATACGTGGAAGCCTTTGCCCATCTTGAGCCGTCGGCCAAGCGCGGTCATATGAAGAGCTTGTATTTGCTGGGCCATGCCCATGAACACGGCAATGGCCGTGAAATTGAGCGGATCACGGCGGCGCGGTTTTACGACAAAGCAGGCCGTAAAGGCTATGGCAAAGCCCACCATGCATTCGAGGCACTGTTCGAAACGTTCGGCCCAGAAGAGATCAAAACCTTCGAAACCAACCTCGGTATTTCAGAAATCAATGAGTTGATCTGAGGGGGAGAACGTTGCGCATATAGGCGCCCCAAACCTGTCACACATATTTTCCCATCCATCTGGCTGTCCGTGTATATTAGGTAGTATGCTCATAAACTCAGACTACAGTGGAGCTAAATATGTAGAAATATGCTTGAGCGCGTGAATACGATTGGGTCTACGTACCTATTTTTTTGCGGAACATAAATACCTTGACACTTCCTCACTTTACTCATAAAAGAACAAAACAAGAACATAAACAAAAATCTGTATTGTTCACAACAAGGAGGGTATTATGAAGCAATTGGTTATTGATATTTCAAGTGGGATGGTGCTTGGTGGGGCGATTGTAACGATGACGGTCTGGATGATGATATTAGGCGGTTAATCAAAGGATAGGGCTAAGGGTTTTAAGAATATGGCGCGTACGATTTCACAATTTGTGCCCCTGCGGTGCCGCACACCATACTCAATCCTTGAAGGGGCCTTAAAAATTGAGGATCTAGCCAAGCGGGCCAAGGAATGGCGTATTCCCGCGATTGCTATGACAGACACTAATAATATGTGTGCGGCACTTGAATTTTCAGAAAAAATATCGGGGGCGGGGATACAACCGATCATGGGCTGCACACTGAGCGTTGAACTTCGCTCTAGCGCAGATCAATTTGAGAGCAGGGACGTTCAAAAACAAGCTGGCAATATTGTTGTGCTTGCGCAATCTGAAATTGGGTATGAAAACTTGATGAAATTATCAAGCGCCTGTTTTTTGGATGTGGAGGCGACAGAACTCCCGCATATCACATTGGAGCATTTACAGGCGCATAATGAAGGCTTAATTGTTCTTACGGGGGGTGGTGACGGATTTATCAACCGCTTGATTTGTGCGGGTCAATTAGAAAGTGCGAGCGAGTATCTTGAAAACCTATCCCAGTGGTTTGAAGGGCGTCTTTATATTGAATTGCAAAGGCATGGCTTGCCCCACGAAATACAGGCCGAACCGCATCTCATTGATATGGCCTATGCATTAAATATTCCTTTGGTTGCGACGAATGAGCCTTATTTCCTCGATAAAGATATGCACAAAGCCCATGATGCATTATTAGCGATTTCCGAGGCTAGTTATATTTTAGAACCCGATAGACGTCATGTTTCTGAAGAGGCCTATCTGAAATCTCCAGAACAAATGATCGACTTATTCCGCGATATTCCCGAAGCGATTGAAAATACGGTCGATATTGCAAAAAGATGCGCCTATCAAAGCCCTAAACGCGACCCGATTTTACCAAGTTTTAGCGATGGCGATCGTTCTGAAACAGAAATACTCGCTGATTNGGCACGCACTGGGCTGACTTTACGTTTGCAGCAAAACAAACCTGCAGCTCCAGAGGAAGACTATTTCAAGCGACTAGATTTTGAACTTGGCGTTATTGCGCAGATGGGGTTTCCTGGGTATTTTCTCATCGTTGCGGACTTTATACGCTGGGCCAAAGAGCAAGATATACCTGTCGGGCCAGGGCGGGGGTCTGGTGCGGGTTCGGTTGTCGCGTGGGCGCTGACAATCACGGATTTGGATCNTTTGCGCTACGGGNTGATTTTTGAGCGATTTTTGAATCCAGAACGGGTTTCAATGCCCGATTTCGATATTGATTTTTGCCAAGAGCGACGCGGCGAAGTTATTNATTATGTCCAAGATAAATACGGTAAAGATCAGGTCGCGCACATTATTACCTTCGGGACGTTACAAGCTCGCGCTGTTGTCCGTGATGTCGGGCGGGTCTTGCAAATGCCTTTGGGGCAGGTGGATAGACTGGCAAAGCTCGTCCCGTCAAACCCTGCAAATCCCGTTAGCTTGGCCGAAGCGATTAAATTGGAACCTGATTTGCGAAAAGCCCGCGACGAGGAGCCTGCCGTCCGTGAACTATTAACCATGGCCTTGCAACTTGAAGGGCTATACAGAAACGCGTCGACCCACGCGGCGGGCGTCGTTATCGGTGACCGTCCTTTAAATACACTGGTTGCGCTTTATCTTGATCCGCGTTCTGATATTCCTGCAACACAATTTACCATGAAATGGGTGGAAAAAGCTGGGCTGGTCAAGTTTGATTTTTTAGGCCTTAAAACTTTGACCGTTATTGATAGGGCGTTAAAATATTTGGCCCGACAGGGCATTAAGCTTGATTTGGATACTATCGCCCTTGATGATGCCAAATCCTATAAGGGGCTTGCGGATGGGTTGTCCCAAGGGGTGTTCCAACTTGAGAGTTCGGGTATGCGCGATACTTTGCGCAAAATGGCCCCCGATTCCATAGAGGAATTAACGGCCCTTATTTCGCTCTACCGTCCGGGGCCCATGAAGAATATTGATAGTTATATCAAGCGAAAATTTGGTGAAGAAGAGATTAGTTATCCGCATCCAAGCCTTGAGGAAATTTTAAAAGAAACGTACGGCATTATCATCTATCAAGAACAGGTGATGCAAATTGCGCAGGTTTTGTCTGGATATTCCCTTGGGGATGCGGATATTTTACGCCGAGCCATGGGCAAAAAAGACAAGGCAGAAATGGCGCGGCAAAAATCTATATTTGTCGACGGGGCGGAAAAAAATGGTGTAAAAGGTGTCCTAGCCAGTGAAATATTTGAGCTCGTTAACGAATTTGCTGGATACGGGTTTAACAAATCTCACGCGGCGGCTTACGCTATGATTTCGTACCGCACGGCATATTTAAAGGCCAATACCCCAGTAGAATTTATGGCCGCGTCCATGAGTCTTGACATCGCCAATGTCGATAAATTGGCTTTGTTTCATAAGGAATGTACGCGCATGAAATTGGATATTGTACTCCCTTGTGTCAACACCAGCCTTGCCGATTTCGAAGTTGATAATGGACGGCTTATTTATGCTTTAGGCGCGATAAAAAATGTCGGAGTTGACGCTATGCGCCATGTGATTGATGTTCGAAATCAAGGAGGGGCGTTTAAAGATTTATTTGATTTCGCCCAACGCGTGGACGCTCGTTCAGTGAATAAACGGGCCTATGAAAACCTAGCACGAGTGGGCGCGTTTGACGTGCTCGAACCAAATAGGGCGCGGGCGTATCATGCAGCTTCTACGCTGCACGCCATTTCCACAAGATGCGCGCAAGAACGAAATTCTACGCAGGTCAATTTGTTTGGCGATGTGGATACGGCGATGGCGGAACCAGAATTGCCCAATACGCCTGAGTGGGGTATTGTGAAAAAATTGGACGAAGAGTTGTCAGCAGCGGGGTTTTATCTCAGCGGTCACCCGCTTGAACTGCAAATGGAAAGTTTGCAGAAGCGAAAATTTACATTGGTTGAGGACATCTCAGAATCTATGGCCCGTCAGTCAGCCGTGATCAAAATAGCGGGGGTGCTCCATAAACGACAAGAGCGTATTTCAGGGCGGACGGGCAAACGGTTTGCATATCTCAATTTATCCGATCCAACAGGTGAGTATGAAGTGTTTATTGGCGAGGATATGCTGGTGGCAAATCGAAATATCCTGACCATTGGCCATTTGTTAGAATTGCAAATCAAATTAAACTTTCGGGACGGGGAAATACGCATGAGCGGAAATTCTCTTAAAATCTTACAAACATCCAAAGCAGATGAAAGTGCGAATGGTTTGGCGGCACAAACAAACACCCCCCCTACAATAATGGGTATCAATGTTTATTTGCGCCATCAAGATGCATTGGAGGGCTTAAAGCGTTGCATTGCAGGGCTCGATAGTGCGCCTGTAAAAACAAAAGGGAAGATGCGAATTGTTGTTCCCTTGGATAAGGCGCGTGAGGTTGAGTTGAAACTTCCGGGTCAATATAGTCTTGATCCTAAATTTCGCTCTGCATTAAAAGCGGTCGCTGGGGTGGAAAAAATAAGTGAATTTTAGCGGCTAATTGACTTGCATCTTGATAATGACCTGTTATACACCGCTCATAAATTCGTGAGTGGGTTTCGGCGTCCATGTATTGTGGTTGTCGCTTCCGGTGAAAGTTAGGTCTTTCCAACCCCGCTCTATCGCCAACCGGAACAAGGAGAAAAACCAATGGCATTACCAGAATTTTCTATGCGACAATTGCTCGAAGCAGGCGTTCATTTTGGACATCAAACACATCGCTGGAATCCAAAAATGGCCCCCTATATTTTTGGGGCACGCTCTAATATCCATATTATGGATTTATCACAAACTGTGCCGCTTTTACATCAGGCATTGGTGCAAATTCGTGAAGTTGCCTCTGGCGGCGGACGGATTTTGTTTGTCGGAACAAAACGCCAAGCCTCCGATGTTATTAAAGCCTCAGCATCGCGGTGTGCACAATATTATGTAAATCACCGTTGGCTGGGTGGTATGCTCACAAATTGGCAGACCATTTCAAATTCTATTGCTCGCCTTAGAGAGCTCGAAACATTATTAGGCGCTGAAAGCGATACTGGTCTGACTAAAAAAGAACTTTTGAAGCTTACGCGTGAAAAAGACAAACTTGACCGTGCTCTTGGCGGTATTAAAGACATGGGGAAAATTCCCAATTTGATCATTGTTATTGATACCAACAAAGAAGCCTTGGCAATTAAAGAAGCCCGCAAGCTCGGTATTCCAATCGTGGCTATTCTGGACACAAATTGTAATCCAGAAGATGCAGATTTTCCAATACCTGGTAATGATGACGCCGTACGGGCGATTTCTCTATATTGTGATTTGATGGCTGATGCCGTTCTTGACGGCATGACAGAAAACGCCATTGACGCTGGTGTTGATATCGGTGCCGCTTCTCATCCAGTCGAAACCGCAATTGCTGAAAAACCTGCTGCAGAAACTCCAGCACCTGTGCCTGTTGCAGAAGAAAAGCCAGCACATGTTGTAAAAACTCAAGCTGCGCCAGAACCTGTAGCTGAAACGAAGCCCGTTGCAGCAACTGACGACATTTCTTTGATTGACGGTATTGGCCCGACATATGAGAAAAAACTTGTCGCCGCTGGCATAACCACATTTTCACAAATTGCTGCATTGGACGAAAAATCCATTGAGGTGCTCAATGACAAGCTAGACCTCAAGGGAAAGATTGTAAGCGGTGAATGGAGTGAACAGGCCAAAGAACTCATGGCCGGCAAACCACCGCGCGCAAAAATTGATCAAGTTAAAGCTGATAAAGCTGATGCATAAGAAAATAGGGATGGGTGTAAATTTGAACATTCGTCCCTATATTTAACGCAAAGCGGGCCACCGTTATACGTGAACACCAAATTTATGGAGAGTAAAATGGCACAAATAACAGCTGCTCTGGTTAAAGAATTACGAGATAAAACATCTGCAGGCATGATGGATTGCAAAAAAGCCCTGACTGAAGTTGACGGAAATATCGAAGCCGCAATCGACTGGTTGCGAAAAAAAGGCATTGCCAAGGCGACAAAAAAATCTGGCCGAATTGCCTCCGAAGGTCTGGTTGCATTTTGCACCAAGGGTAATATCGGGGCATTGGTAGAAGTTAATTCTGAAACCGATTTTGTTGCCAGAAATGACGAATTTCAAGGTGCTGTACGCGAAATAGCCACTTTGGCCGTTGATGCAAATGGCGATATTGCGGCGCTTGCAGGCGCGACAACACAGGCTGGCGTTAGTGTTAGCAATTATTTGACAGCTCTAATTGCTAAACTCGGCGAGAATATGAGCTTGCGCCGCACATCTTCAGTGAATGTAAAGGAAGGCGTTGTTGCTGCGTATATACACGGGGCAATTTCTGAAGGCCTTGGCGGCATTGGTGTGTTGGTTGGCCTTGAGTCGAGTGGCGATAAAGACGCGCTCAACGTTTTGGGTAAAAAAATTGCTATGCATATTGCTGCCACGTCTCCGTTGGCACTCAGTGTTGATGATTTGGATCCAGCGGTTGTAGAGCGTGAGCGGACAGTGCTTTCTGATCAAGCTCGTGCGTCTGGCAAACCTGAAAACATTATCGAAAAAATGGTTGAAGGTCGAATTCGCAAGTTTTACCAAGAATCAGTACTGTTAAACCAAACATTTGTCATGGACGGTGAACGCAGTGTTGCAAAAGTCATAGAAGATGAAGCCAAATCTTTGGGCACAGACATTAAAATGACTTCATTTGTTCGCATGGGTCTGGGTGAAGGTATTGAGAAAAAAGAAGAAGACTTTGCCGCAGAAGTTGCTGCAATGAGTGGCTCCTAAAGACGATTTTCTTCAATATATTTTCATTTGACCGCTTCTAACCTTAGACGCGGGGCTTGAGCTCGGCTATATTCACTTTTAGTGAGTCGGTAGGTTAGGCCTGCGTGCCCGACACTTGAAGGTGATAAAATGAGCAAAAAGCTAATATACAATCGTGTTTTACTAAAAATTTCAGGTGAAGCTTTGATGGGGCAGCAATCTTACGGGATTGATGTGGCCATGACCAGTAAAATTGCCAAAGAAGTGGCTGATGTTCATGCCAAAGGTGTGGAAATCGGCCTTGTCATTGGTGGTGGAAATATTTTTCGCGGACTTTCTGCATCCGCAGCTGGTATCGAGCGTACAACTGCCGATTATATGGGCATGCTGGCGACCATTATGAATGCACTTGCTATGCAAAGCGCATTGGAGCGGATCGGACTTGATACCCTTACAGTCGATGATTTTATGTTTAGTCCGTATGGTTACTCTCTAAACGCAATACATCATCACGATTACCTAACCATTCACATTACGCCACAACCTCATAGTAGCTACGTTAGCATTGTTGCTAGCATTAATATATTACCGCTCATTCCGAGGTTTTTAGCGACGTTAGCGCCTAAGTCTTTTGATATCGTCACGGTAAATGACAACACCAGTAGCACTGAAGTTAATGGCTATATGCCAGCCACCTACCGATGCAAAAATCATAGTGCGGCGTTATTAAAATCCGGATATTCAATGGATTATCATAACTTCACCCTCGTTTGACCGACGCAAACCACAGCAGCACCACGCCGAAATATATTTTACTTTTAGTATTCTACTGTCAAGTTATTAACCGATAACTAAGGTAGTTTAACCGGTGTTATCTCTGAATTTAATCAACAAATGACAGTAAGGACGGTATGCAATGGATAATAATAATAACGCCTACTTTGCACAAACCCACGAAGTGAAGAACCAACCACCGGCATTAGAAAACTATAATGTTTATCAGCAAGATATCGCTCTGCAAGAAGCCGTTGGTCGCGAAGATGCGGCTTGGGCAAACGATGATCTGCTAAATTTTGGCCAAGCCGCAGGCTCATCGAAAATCATTGAGCTAGGGGCACAGGCCAATGAAAACAAACC
>JAESQI010000062.1 GCA_016765255.1 Robiginitomaculum sp.
TCGCCCGGGGGCGGCGCATATGTGACAAGGGTCACAAACATCCACATTACCGCATTGATGACATGGACGAATTTTTTCGCCCGCCTCTGCCATAACATGGGCGAGAGGCAATAGGAGTTTTTCACGTTGTTTAATAAGCGCCAATGCCGCTCGCCTTGCAGATCGGGGCCCAAGTCCCGGCAATTTCGCCAAGAGAGTTATCAAACGCTCTATTTCTGATCCCGCTGGGGAGGTTGGCATACATACTCCGAAAGTGATTCGCCCTTTACTAAAGTTACTCTACACCGAACGCGCCAGATGTTGGAGAGCGCAAATCAGCCGCTCCGTAAAAAAATCCATCCTTATACATAATGGCATTGGCCCGCCCCAAAGTAGTGCGTTTATATTTTCCGCTCTTATCTTTGCCGACAATAAATCCACGCGCTGCCAAAACATCAACTGTATCAGCAGAAATCCCAGGTTCCGTAATCACTACATCTGGCAGCCATTGATGATGGATGCGCGACGCCGTCACCGCTTCCATTGCGTTCATATCAAAGTCAATGACGTTAAGCAGGTTTTGTAAAACAACCGTGATAATTGTACTGCCACCTGGCGAGCCAGTGACAAAAAATGGTTTGCCATTTTTTTTGATGATCGTCGGTGTCATAGAGGACAGCGGACGCTTACCCGGTTCAATTTTATTGGCTTCCCCGCCAATGAGGCCATACCCATTTGGAGTGCCGGGCTTGGCCGAAAAATCATCCATTTCATTATTAAGCAAAAACCCTGCGCCGTCGACACTATACCCACTGCCAAAGCTAAAATTGAGCGTATATGTCACGGACACCGCATTGCCCGCTTTGTCCATAACCGAGTAATGCGTTGTCGCGGGACTTTCATAACCCGGGATTTTTCCAGGTAAAATATCTTGTGATTTGCTCGATTTTTTTGGGTCAATGCTGCCGCGTAGTTTTTGAGCGTAATCTTTATCCGTCAGGGCTTGTAACGGTACATCAAAAAAGTCAGGATCGCCAAGGTATTTTGACCGATCCGCATAGGCACGGCGCATGGACTCGATCAGCAAATGCAAATAGTCAGCCGAATTATGTTCTAACTTTCGCAGATCATAGCCTTCCAAAATATTCATCATTTGCACCACATGCACCCCGCCTGATGAGGGCGGCGGCATGGAATAAATTTCGTAACCTCTGTATGTCCCTTTTACGGCTTTACGGGTGACGCTGTGATAGTTTTTCAAATCTGCATAGCTAATTAACCCGCCACCTTTTTGCATTTCTTCGACAATCATATCCGCAGTTTTACCTTGGTAAAACCCCGCCCGTCCCTGCTTAGAAATTCGCTTGAGAGTTCTGCTCAAATCTTTTTGTTTGAACACATCGCCTTGCCGGTATAGCCCGCCGTCTTGTTTGTAAAAATAGCCACGCGTGGATGGGTCTTTCGACAAATAATCTTGTCGCGAAGCCAAAGCCTGAGAAAACCCGTAGGAGGCTGTGAAACCTTGACTGGCCAGTTTTATGGCAGGCGCCAAAACTTGTTTGCGGCTCATAGTGCCGTAGGTTTCAAGGGCGTCTAAAAACCCCATTACGGATCCCGGCACACCTGCTGATAGGTGGGAGAATTGTGCCAATTTATTATCAACATTACCGTCTTCCCCTATATACATATCGCGGCTGGCAAGGGCGGGAGCCATTTCTNGAAAATCCAGAGCAATCACCTCGTCATTGCCAGCAAGAGCTATAAGCATAAAGCCGCCACCCCCAATATTGCCCGCCTGTGGATGGGTGACAGATAATGCAAAACCTGTGGCCACGGCAGCGTCGATAGCATTGCCGCCTTGTGCCAAGATATCCCGCCCGACCTGCGCCGCAATCGCGTCTTGTGCTGCAACCATTCCTTTTTTACTGACAACAGGATGAACGGTTGAGCGGCCATAGCCTGCAAAAGCCATTGATCCAGTCGCATCTACTTTTTGCTTTTCTTTTGCATGCCCAATTGAAAAAGGCGCGCTCAATATTATGCAATAGGCGAGTATCCGCGATAAATTTTTACACTGCATTCTTGTCTCCAATTTGTACGTGAGGCCGCAATATATTTCCAATATATCTGGCTTTCAACTTTATATCTAGTTTCCAATTTTGGATGATCATTTTCTTAACATCATACATATTCACAAATGCAATACATACATTTTACTATGAGACCGTATTGTGTTTTCGGGCCACTCACAAGAACCAATTATGCACTTTTTATTCGGTACTTTTGGAATGCTAAATTGAGTAATTATCCAGATCAAGACGTCGTAGATTTATTTTCAATCACGAGCATTAACTCGCCTTCAGTTATATACCCTATTGCAAACTTACATATAATTTGCAAACTTACATATAATGAATGAATATTCATTTTCTCTTGACTTATTTTTTATTGATCTATATATGTGCATATGAATGAATATTCATTCATATGACCTGCGACGCACCAAGGAGGTAGCAGAACTCAACAAGGTTCAAACCAGTGAACACAGGAACTATACACCCAACCCTATCAAATGGGTTCGCGCGAACTAACCGCAANGCAACAATACAATTTAACGACGGCAAGCTACTTAATCGGATCATATCACCTAAACCAAGAATGGGCACGAAAACACTATGGCAAAACATTCAGCAAAAACCAAGGATGGCTGGCAACACGAAGCGGGGCGGGGCGTCATTGCTGTGGACGGTACAACCAAGGCAAAAATAGAACGGGCAGCCCTTAGCCTGTTCATGGTGCGCGGTGTTGACGGCGTTTCTATTAAAGAACTCGCTGCCCACGCAGGGATATCAGATGGGGCAATGTACAGGTATTATCCGTCAAAATACAACCTCGCACATACGCTTATGCTGGCAATTCATAATAGGTTGACAAAGCTGGTTCGCGAAGTTGATAGCGGGGATGACAATTTTAAAGCCAAAATTAAAAATCTCGTGACCAATTATTGTGCCGCTGCTGATGATGACTGGCAGTTGTTTTCCTACCATTTGTTACATTTACATCACTTTCCTGAATTGTTTACCAAAGGCCCTACCAAGCGTAAAAAACTCGACAGTCCTGTCACCGCCTGCGCAGACATGCTGGAATCGGCTATGAAGGCTGGCGACATCCCAAACGGCAATACTGAACTCCTCGCGTCCATGGCACTTGGTGTGGTTATACAGGGAGCTTCAGCCAAGTCGTACGGTCGCCTTAGCGGGCCACTGTCTATATACGCCCCTGAATTTGAGCGGGCCATTTGGGCGATTGTTAAACAAAAATAGGTTTTTAAATGCGGTCATTTTTCTTTAATATATTGTTTTACATCCTCACGGCAGTGTTTGCGATTGCGTGCGTGATTTTATCATTTTTACCGACTCGCAAGCCAATTATGTTGGGCCTTGCCGCTTATACTAAAACCATGCTCTGGTTGATGAAGGTGATAGCGGGCATTGAGGTTCGTGTCAGTGGACATGAACGCCTACCAGAAAAGGGGCCTTATATCATTGCCCCCAAACACCAAAGCTACGGCGACGGCTTTGTCATGTTTTCGCAGTTTTTTGATCTCTCATTTGTAACAGGTGATCACCTTGAAAAATTCATGACGTTAAAACGGATATTGCAAAAAGTAGGCGCTGTGGTGGTGGATAGTTGCGGTGGGTCGGATGCCAGAGACAGCCTCCAAGAACGCGCCGCTCTCGTAAGGAAACAAGGGCGCAAACTCCTGATCTATCCAGAAGGCCATCTGTCTCGCATCGGCACCCATCATCGTTACCGCAAGGGGGTATATTTCATGTATGAAGATTTCAACTGTCCAGTCGTACCTGTCGCGACAAATCTCGGGCAACGCTGGAACCAAAATGACTGGACAAAGCATAAGGGGATAGCCCATGTTGAATTTTTAGAGCCAATAGAGCCGGGGTTAAGTAAGGACGAATTTATGGATATGCTTGAAACGCGCATAGAAACGCGCTCTCTTGAACTGTTGGACTTGGAAAATTTGGGAGCACTTAACCCCGACGATATAGGTAAATTATCTGAAAACAAAGTCGCTCTTGCCAAACGTATAGGTCGAGAAGCAAATGAAGAGACAAAATCATGAGTGCCAAACAAGCCGCCACCCTCATAACGAGCCGTCGTTTTCTACCTTTATTAGGGGCCCAAATATTCGGGGCTTTCAATGATCAATTCTTAAAATTAGCACTAATAACGCTTGTCACATGGAAAGAATTATCCATCGCAGGCATGGAAGCCAATGTGCTAACCCCTATAGCTGGCTCGGCATTTACCTTACCATTTTTTCTATTCTCGGCTATGGCTGGTCAAGTTGCCGATAAATATGACAAAGCTTTCGTACTCTTGCGGGTTAAGCAGGCAGAGATTTTCATCATGCTGCTGGCGGCGTTCGCCCTAATCGCCAATATCCCTATATTGATGCTGGTCACCGTAGCGTTGATGGGGGCGCAATCAGCTTTCTTTTCACCAACGCGAAATTCCGTGCTGCCACAATGGCTCAAAAAAGAGGAATTGGTCACGGGCAATGCAGTGATTAGCGGCCTTGTCTCTATCGCTGTACTCCTGGGCATGGCGATGGGGATTTTCTTAATCACAACAACCAATGGCCCAAAAACTGTATCCCTGATATTGGTGACTTTCGCATTTTTTGGCTGGCTCTCTATTCGTCAAGCCCCGCCTGCCCCTTCTCAAAGTCCAGACATAAAAATTGATAAATGGATAATTCCTACCATTTTCCGCACCCTTAGATTTGCGTTTAAAAACCCGAATGTTCTCAGGCCCATGTTGGGCACGGCTTGGTATTATTGGATTGTGGCTGCCATCCTTATTTTAATGCCGATTTACATAAAAGATGTCCTGCACTACCAGCCCATCGTGTTTATGGTGGTCATGGGATTGTTTACATTTGGCGCAATCTTTGGCGCGGTTACTTGCATGTTATTTGCCAAAGACAACCGTGCTATCTATATGAGCGCATTTGGCGCACTTGGATTGGCGGCGATAAATTTTGATTTGTTTTTCATATGCCAAGACATTCAAAATTTGGGCTTTAACGGGTTTATTCCCGCAACAGAAACAACCGAGGCGGTTATGGGCAGTTTGGATAGTTTTTTATCCATGCCGAATACACCACATTTCATGATCGCTTTGTTTTTAAGCGCCATTATGGCAAGCATGTTTGTTATTCCCTTAAACGCATTGGCACAACAACGGGCCGAAGCCACACACCGTGCCCGTTTGTTAGCCGCAGGCGCACTCCTCCTAAATGCGGCAACAACCCTTTCACAACTCATGGTCATGGGTTTGGGCTTAATGGCAATCGCACCTCATTATACATTCGCTATTTTGGGCGTGGTCACAACACTCATCATGCTTTATGTATTTTACCGAGCAGGCATATTGAAAAAAGAAGCCATATAAGTGCGAGGCTATTTTGGCATTGGCGCCCAAGGGATTTCCAAAGCGGCAAACCTTGGGGCGGTCATGCGTACGGCCCATGCTTTTGGCGCCAGCTTTGCCTATACGGTTAGCGCGGTCACAGACATTGACGACACAAAGCGAGGCGTTAACCAAACCGATACTTCCCACTCGCTTAACCATCTTCCGTTTTATCAATGGGACAATGTAGGCGACATGCGTCTGCCCATGAATTGCCCTTTGGTAGGAATAGAACTATGTGAAAATTCCATTGAACTCCCCAGTTTTCGCCACCCCTTATCATGCGCCTATATATTAGGCCCAGAACAAGGTTCGCTGTCTCCAGATATGCAAGCCTTGTGCAAACATATTGTCAAAATACCGACCAAGTTCTGTATCAATGTAAGTCTCGCCGCCGCTCTGACCCTCTATGACAGAACCCTCTGCCACGGCGGATACCCAAAGCGCCCCATGATGCCAGGCGGGCCAAATTTGCAAGCCGTTGAAGATTGGCAAGCTTTAAAGAAACGCAAAGGTTAATTCCAACTGCTATTGCACCTATTCTTAACGAGGTTTTAACGCTATTTTTGTCTAGTAGGTCTTGTATTTTGAATTTGGAAACCATTATGAAAATTTCTCATATATTTTTAGGGTTAAGCGCAATGGTATTTATACCCAATATTGCCAATGCCGCTTCTGCTAAACTCGAAGGTGTCTTTACTGATTGGTCTGTGTATTCCAAAATCGACGGCGGAGAGCGTATTTGTTACGCACTGTCAAAACCTAAATCTAAAACACCGTCCTCTGTTAATCACGGCGATATTTATTTCATGGTGTCAAATTGGAAATCGGGAGCGGCCAAAGAACAACCCAGCCTGCTCACTGGGTATCCTATCAAAACTACGATTCCGCCGACTGCGCGGGTCGGCAATTCTAAAACCCCGATGTATGCTGCTCAAAATGAGGCCTTTGTTGAAAGCTCTACAGACGAAAAAAAACTTGTTCGGGCTATGCGTAAAGGCTCAACCATGCGCGTCGACGCTGTCTCAAGTCGTGGCACGAAAACCAGTTACGAATTTTCCTTGCGCGGGATAACAGCGGCTCTGGGCAAAGCCAGAACCATCTGTCAATAATTCCTTTCAAAGCTTCCCTAATTCCCACTGTGTGTGTTAAGAGCAGAGCATGAGTGCAGAACTATATAAAAATCCAGCGTTAAAGACAGCCCAACCCGCATTGATTCCACTCGCTGGTCTCGGCCGCGTTGAACTGGCCCAAGCCCTTGAAGATTTTGGCATCGCGCCCAAACAAATACGAATGCGATCAAAACAAATTTTTCACTGGATCTATAATTACGGCGTCACCGATTGGGACGCCATGACAAATATTACTAAAGACTTGCGTGTGAAACTGGCAGAGACCTTTTCTCTCAAACGACCAGAGATACTCGACAAACAAGTCAGCGTTGACGGCACACGTAAATACTTAATCCGCATGGCACCTGGCATCGAAGTGGAAAGCGTATTTATTCCTGCCGTTTCCAAAACTGGCGCGCTTTGTGTGTCCTCGCAAGTGGGATGTACCTTGACTTGTAAATTTTGTCATACGGGAACCCAGCGACTTGTCCGCAACCTAACAGCCGCTGAAATCGCCTTGCAAGTCATGGTAGCCCGCGACGATCTGGACGAATGGCCAAGTTCGTCAGGGGAGCGTAAAATGACCAATATTGTCTTTATGGGCATGGGCGAGCCTCTGTATAATATGAACGAAGTTGCCAAAGCTATCGACATTATTTGCGATTGTGAAGGCCTGAGTTTTGGCCGCAGACGTATCACCTTGTCCACATCGGGCGTTGTCCCTGAAATCGTCAATGCAGGGGAGAAGACTTCGGCTATGCTGGCCATCTCCTTACACGCCGCCAATGATGAGCTGCGGTCGGAAATCATGCCTATAAATAAAAAATACCCACTTAAAGCTCTGATGGAGGCGTGTCGTGCCTATCCGGGTCTGTCCAATTCCCGGCGCATTACCTTTGAATATGTGATGCTCAAAGATATCAATGACAGCCCACGCCACGCCAAGGAATTGATCAATCTCTTGCGCGGCATTCCTGCCAAAGTGAACCTAATCCCGTTTAACCCGTGGCCCGGCTCTCCCTATGAATGTTCAGATTGGGAAACCATTGAAAGTTTTGCAGACCAAGTTAATGCGGCTGGTTACGCCTCGCCTATTCGCACCCCAAGGGGACGCGATATCTTGGCTGCCTGTGGGCAATTGCGCTCTGAGAGTGAAAAACTTCGTGCCAGTGAAAGACGAAAATTGGAGAAACAACATTTAGAAAATGTGGAGACCACATAGAAAGGCATACCCATGCAGCCCTCCATTTTACATCCTTCTTTGGAAAGCCTCGCAAATGGATTCCCCTATCTGATTTTTTATCTCCTACTGGTCACCGCCATTTATGTGGCTGGCTTGTTCATTTATGTCAAACTTACGCCGCATAAAGAAATCGAGCTTATTCAGCAAGGTAATATGGCGGCGGCGATTTCTTTTAGTGGTTTAATCATTGGGCTGGCACTTCCTTTGGCCGCTTGCCTAATTATGAAAATTGGCCTGATGGATGTGTTAGTTTGGGGCGTGGTCAGTGTCTTATTACAACTCTTTCTTTTTCGCCTCACCGACATTATTTTCTCTGGCTTACCAAAACGAATAGCAGACGATGAAGTCCCTGCGGCTACCGTGCTGGCGGCCTTCAAATTGGCAGGCTCTATAATTTTGGCCGTCGCTATTGCTGGGTAGTGCCAGTGTTTAAAATACCAGATTGGTTGATTTACGCGCTATTATTGGCGGTCATACTCTATAATAGCCGCAGCCGTTCACAGCACGAAGATACGCCCTCGCCGCCGCCTATCCTTGGCCCTGCCCTGCCCAACATCACCCCGTCAGATCCGGGCGTTGTTGTTGAAATCGACAAACCCAGCTCAGGTGTCGGCACGGCCTTTGCCATCGACAATAAGGGCACATGGCTTACTGCCCGCCATGTAGTCGATGCCTGTGACCAAGTTGGCCTGCGCATTCACGGCTCTAAATACACAAAAGTAACTGTTAAAAATATTTCAGGCACAACCGATACGGCGCTGCTGGCGAGTAATTGGAAACGTCCGCCGCTTGCCCGAGATTTCCTCACCCGCCGAAATATAGGCGAGCAAGGTTTTTTTCTAGGCTTTCCTCAAGGTAGGCCTGGCGAAGCGGCTGGCACACTATTGGGGCGACGGCGCATGATGATAAGAGGGCGTTACACAACAAGTGAGGCCATTCTTGCTTGGGCGGAAACGGGGCGCTCGAAAGGTTTAAAGGGGTCACTAGGCGGTCTATCTGGCGGGCCCGTTTTTGACAGTGACGGCGAGGTTATCGGACTTGTCGCGGCTGAAAGTCCTCGCCGTGGACGAATTTACACGGTTGCTCCCCTTTCGCTTGCCAAGCTCTTGGCCCCACTAAAAACAGAAATTGAAGGCGAAGCAATGGCCATGAATAATTATGGTCGACGCGCCGATGCCTATCGACGCTCAAGACGCATTGCCCAAGTGGTGTGTCTGGTCAAATAATGATCAGGGCGCGCCGTAAATTATGGGCGGTGTTTCTACCCTTTATCCTGCTTGGCTTGCTCGTGCATTTTTTTGTACCGCCGAGGCATGTTCCGTGGAAGCCCCTTGATATGGACGCGCCGATTGGTATCGCGACAAAAACCAAACTCACAATGATCTCATTTGCACCGTCCCGCATTTGTTTGGATAAACTCGCCTCTGCGAACGTCCTCGAATTTAATATGGCGGAACCAAAAGACGGGCCTAAAAAGTGTGGCTGGGAAATTGCCATGTCTATGAGTGCAGTTTCCAATATCAAATTCCGCCCAAGTCTTGTGACCATGCAGTGCCCACTTATGGCGGGCGGATATATCTGGCTTTTGGAAGTGAATAGATCAGCTCTTAAACATCTGGGGAGCCCGCTAAAATCTGTCCACCATGCGGGTACATATTCCTGTCGTCGCCAACGAGGAAATAGTTCTGGCGCATGGTCGGAACATGCCTTTGCCAATGCGTGGGATATTACCGGGTTTGAGCTTGAAGACGGACGCGTGATTTCTGTGCTTAAGGATTGGGAAAGTAGAACGACAAAAGCCAAATTTTTAAGAGACGTCAAAAAATCTGCCTGCCGCGTGTTTCGGGTCGTGTTATCACCCGATTTCAATGCGGCTCACAAAGACCATTTTCACCTCGACCAAGGGCCAAGCTTGTCTTGCAAGTAAAATCTGGTTAGAATTAAGTAAGGAGACTTTATGCATATAATCGGAATTGTAATTGCGTTGGCAACCGCCGTGTTTTGGGTAGGGCGGGCCGCTCGTTCTGCTAAAGATATTGCCGACATGGCCTCTACGCTTAAAAACATGAAAAGGCCCAATCGGTTTAAAACTCGCAGTGCAAAACGTGACCTTTCTTCGATTGACGAGCCTATGGACGCTGCCGTTATTTTAATGATCTGTGTGGCTCGCCTGTCAAGCTTTGGGCAAATGGGCGAGGCACAAATCAGTGATGGGGCCCACGCAAAAATAACCGAATTGCTTGTTGGCTATATGCAAGTGTCAAAATCAGAAGCGGGGGAACTCCTAACCCAAATGCTCTGGACGACCAGCAAGGCAACAGAACCAGAAACCATATTAAGTCCCATGACAAATATTATATCCAAGCAGATCAATCATAAAGACGCAAGCGACTTGTCAACTATGTTAGGCGATGTGGCAAATATTGACGGAATAGCCAATAGCGATCAAACCGTTTTCATTACCCGTTTTGAAAATCGTATGGGAGTTACTTCGCCGTGAAGGCCTGCTTAACCATTGGGATAATTGCACTATATTTTAGTACATACCTAACCGCCTGCCAAAAAATTGAAGCCATTACACTCCCCCAAGCAGTTACAAATAATGCTGTGGCTTATCACGCGCCGACACAAAGCGTTTATAGTTTTGCGGGACTGGGAGCGGATAAAGATTGGCGCTCCGTTCATGCCAATGGGTTTAAATGTGCAATCTCGAAAAGACACTGTGAAACCATACCGCCCATCCCTGACGGGATTGGACGCCTAGCCGCGACGGCGCAAACCATCGGGGATACGATTTATATTTTCGGGGGGTATAGTGTCAGCGAAGACGGGGAAGAAATATCAATGCCCGAAGTTTGGGCTTATAATGTGAATACGCAAACCTACTCACCCAAAGCAAACATGCCTGTCCCCGTCGACGATACGGTCTCTATCCTCTACCAAAACCGGTATATCTATCTCGTGTCTGGCT
>JAESQI010000063.1 GCA_016765255.1 Robiginitomaculum sp.
GCCTAAGCTCACGGCGCTCGCTTGATGATAAAGAAAAAGATAGGCTCATACAAAGCTTTAGAATCTATCTCCATAAAAACAGCAAGCAAAAAATGGAGTGTTCAGGATTCAGAGTATAGAACAATAGATAATTTTTGAAATCATTGACGGGTATCATGCGCATGTCTTTTAGACGTGTGGACTTGTAGCTTCGCAACACACCCATTTTAGGCATATCAAGCAGAGCTTTTTCTGTTGCCGTTATCGTATCCAGAAAGCGCTCGCCCGCTTGCGGCGTGTTATGCTCGGCGAAATATTCCGCAATATCGAGCATGTCGCTAACCGCAATGGGACTTCGTGTAATTCTTTGTATCATATATGATCTATGCGCGTTTTTGTAGGCGCTGTCTTAGGCGGGTTTTTAGATCATCGAGATGAGCAGGCGTAACTTCTATGGGTTCGCCAGAATCAAGACCCTCCAAGAGTAAAAGCTCTAACCGCTCTTGCGCAGTTTTCTTCTGGTCAGCTCGTATGAGTGTTTGGATATAGGCGCTTGTGGTTGCGTATTGCTCACTTTTTACCCGAGTCTGTACAAAATCGCTCATACTCTCTGGTAAAGATACATTCATTGTTTTGACCATGTCTGTTTTCCTTTTATCCACTGTCCTCACCTTATAACACAATTAACAATAATTGGCAATAACTGTTAATTATGTGTTGGCGGTAGTTTGTGATAAACATTGTATGTGATACTCATATGTTACCTACTGTGGGGATTTTACCTATTCATGCAGATACATTAGGCCACCTCAGCCAAGAGGCTTTCAATTATCTTTTTGGTTCCTATCTTGCCGTATTTCTTAGCCATTTTACGGAGGGCTTTAGCATCCATATCAACGGTGCGGGTTTTAGCGCAGCGCAACACCTCCTCATGGTTCTCTGCGAGATGCTTAACATTGTTAAACAAATCAACCAAAAGAAACTCTGGCGTTACCGTATTAGGNANATCCATNTTTCNNCGAAAATCAAATTTAAGNCCGCCCAGTTCACAATGCTCATGACGNTTNCGGTTNTANACAACNACNTNATTATAAAGCTGCGTCGTGCCAACNCCAAGNCTATTATANGCNTTCGGATTAACCANNANAAACCGATCANCATTTAAGAANNTAGCNACAAGTTTTNNAGGGNTAGCAGNCATATCGCCGAACCGNCTTTTGCTNGGTGTCATATAAAGCCCGCCAGAGGCTTTAACTAAAACGCCTTCCTCTACTATAGCTAAATTAGTTTAGAGTGATGATTTATTAATTTATTTTGTACATATTTCCCTGATGTTTTCAGGAGAGTATATTATGGCACATTCTATGGATTTACGGTTGCGGGCGGTGAAGTTGTTGGAGATAGGTCACACGGTTTTGGAAGTGTCTGAGCTTCTTGACCTTGGTACGGCAACGTTGGGGCGTTGGAAAATGCGGGCACGTGAGGGCCGTTTGGCGACAAACTATCCTGTGAAACGAGGAGCCTACAAGCTGGATGAACAGGCCATGTCGGCTTATCTGTCTGAACATCCAGATGCCTATCAGTATGAAATTGCAAAAGCTATGGGAGTGAGCCAGAGTGCAGTTTGGCTGTCGTTTAAACGGCTTGGAATTACGCGAAAAAAAAGACACCCCAATATCGTGAACGCAATGAAGAGCGGCGCAGAGAATATGAGAAATTAATCTGTGCCTACCCAAAAGAACACCGTATATATCTGGATGAAAGCGGGATATGCCACAAGCTGAGCCGCACACATGCTTATGCCAAATCTGGCCAGCGCGTTCACGGCCTGACCTATGGCAGGCGCAAGGGCCGAACGAATATCATCGGTGCTTGGTCATCCGCCTTTAAGCTATTTGCGACTCAGAGTTACGACCACACAATCAATAAAGCTGTGTTTATGGGCTGGATACAGGCAAAGCTACTCCCGTGGTTGAAACAGGGTATGGTCGTTATCATGGATAATGCGCCTTGGCATAAGGGCAAGGACTTAAGAGAACTGATTGAAAGTACAGGAGCTAAACTCCTGATGTTGCCACCCTACAGCCCAGACCTAAACCCTATCGAACACGCATGGGCAAACCTGAAACAGGCTATAAAATCAAATGCACATACATACAAAAACGTAGGTCAAAATATCAAAACACAACTCAAAAATATGAATCATTCTATTGTGGGTTAGCTATAGTTAAAGAGCTCGGTTGCGTAGCGGCGCAATATAGCGTCGGTCATCGCGCCGTCATCATCAGGGAAAAGTTTTTTAAGGTAGGCTGCTTGCTCTGATGCAATGCGGACTTTGTCGACAGAGGCTTTGAATGTCTTGCCGTAATCGTGCAGAGCCGATTTGGAAATTTCAAACCCGTGCTCACTTAACCATTCCGACAAGCCACGGTAATCACCAAAGCCCGCCTTTTTTAATCGGAGGTCAAGTTCGTCCTTTAACAGCTCGGGGAGGAGATCAACTTTTTTTGGCGCAGGCACAAGCTAATCCCAGTGCTTTTCAGGGCGTCCAATGGACGATGGGCAGTCCTCGTCATAACTGACAATATCCATACCGTCCGCTGTGATGGTAAAACCCCACTCTGGGCCTGTTTCGTCAATTTTTATTAGACCTCGACGTTCTAAATAGGTGGCTTCTTCTCTAATTTCGGAAGGCGTAGGTGTAAGCTTTGCGTCTGTTAAGGCTCGAAGGGCGGTTGTTTCTGAAACGCCAACCACACGGCCTGCGTCAGCCAATGATAAAATATACCAGCGCATATTGCGGCGATGGGCATCTTGGAGATGTTTTTTATGGCTCATGGTTTTTTGTCCCTTATAAGTTCACGGATTGATTGCCAAATGCTGTCCATTTTTGCGTCAACGGCTGTCCATGTACGCAGCCAATCCTCGCGCTGTACATATTGTTTTGGCAGGTTGGCGAGAAACAAACGAAAGTCGCCGTCAAGCTTGTCATATTTGTTCGTTAACTTGGTGTTGTCACGTCGCCGCCAACCCGCTTCCTTTTCAATTTCTTCTTCAAGCGATTTAATCTTGTCATCATAACTGCCAAGGTGGCGAGTTAGGAGCCAAGCTATAATTCTCACGAGTAGCATAGTCCATGCAAAGAGCAGGCCCGCAAGAATACTGAACGCCTTCCAGTCTACACCTAAAAATGCATCAGTCATGGGTGTTGCCCTTTTCACAAGCTCTGGCTTCATCGCGCATCCGAATAAATGATCCAATGGCCCAAGTGATTGGGCTGTCAGAGGGCAAAAGATTTAGGAGCTCGTCCGCTGCTCGCGCCTGATCTTCTTTCGACCACGCGTCAATGGTCGCGCAAACAGGCTTGCGAATGACAATGGGTTTAGGTGTCGCCGTCGCGCAGGCGGTCAATGACATCGTGGCGAGTATGAGGGCCGCGAGCGCGGGCCTTCGCCATGTCTTCAAGACGGTTTGCATTTTCTTTTCCTTCCTCGGCGGCGGCCTCTGCCAGCTCCGCACGGTTTTCTAGTCGTTCTTGTTTTTTTGCATCATTGCTAATTTTTCTTTTAATACCGAGCAGAGCCAAAATGACGGCACTCCCAATAATAAAAGGTGCGGCGAGGCGATACGCTAGGCGGGTAAAATTAGCCGCAATCCAAGCAGACAAACCCATTAGCGTCTTCCTCGCCGCCAATCATCCCTGCGCGTTCTGCGCACAAGAATGAAAGATACAGTAGAAACAATCGCGCCAACGGCGATCATCAAATAAATAATAATTGGAAGGCCCGCGAAAAGTGACGCCGTTTCCCCAGCAGTCTTGGCCGCTTCGCCAGTTGCGGCTGCAGCATTTTTGACGGACTCAGCTGCAGCACTTGCCTGATCGGCGACGACCTTGATGACACC
>JAESQI010000064.1 GCA_016765255.1 Robiginitomaculum sp.
GCGGCGGCGTTATTACACCCGACGCCGCCCGCTAGTTCTGAAAGCTGACACCCATTATGATAGCCTAAATATACAAGAGCCAACGCTTGGGCTGGTTGGGCGTCCGCCTTGGCCAGTGCAATTCTGACACGCCGAGACAAACGTCCATGCGCATGGTCAAGCACGGCAAACAGGCGGAGATGGGTCGGTCGGGCAATAGCCATAATTTCTCCTACATTCGGAGAAACTACATATATAAACTATTTTGTCACGGAGTTTATGAAGGTTCAAAATCCAGAGCGATCCCATTATTACAATAGCGGAGGCCCGTAGGCTTGGGGCCGTCTTTAAATACGTGGCCTTGATGGGAGCCGCAACGTTTACAGTGATATTCAGTGCGCGGTATGAGCATTTTAAAATCGCGTCTGGTTTCTACATTGCCTGCAATGGGCTTAAAGAAGCTGGGCCAACCCGTGCCGCTTTCGTATTTAGTTGTGGCTTCGAACAGGGGCAGGCCGCAAGCTGCGCAGACAAATATCCCCTCTCGTTTTTCACCGTTTAGGTCTGATGAAAATGGACGTTCCGTCCCTTCATTGCGCATGACATGGAATTCTTGTGCGCTCAGCCGTATTTTCCATTCGGACTTTTTGATGTTTTCCCAGTCAATATTTGTGTTCATAGCGTTGTCTTTATTTTTGTGGTTGTGGGCATAACTGATGGTTTGACCCAAGGCTCCTGCCGCAAGTACGGACACTCCAGTGATGGCAAAGCTGCGTCGGTTTAACATATATTTCTCCGTATTTGGAATTAACATATACTCTATACGTTGTTTTGCACTACACAGATCATAACAGTTTCGCGAGCATAAATCCAGTGATGAGGGCAAGGGCTGCTATTTTGTTGGATTTGAACAGCTCAAGGCATGCCTTTCCATCCTTTGAATTCAAGCGGAAAATTTGCCATAATAAATGCCCAGCAAAAGGGATCGCGCTCACTATATAATACGGCTGACTTGACAAACAAACGGCAATGGCAATCAAACTTACTGATAGAACATAAATAGCCAGCATATATTGTTTGGTTTTTTTGCCAAACAACCGCGCCGTAGATTTAACGCCGATCATGGCGTCGTCTTCAATATCTTGGCAGGCGTATATTGTGTCATATCCAATCGTCCAGAATACAAGACCAAAATATAACAAGAGCAGGCTTGGGGTAACCTGCCCTGTCTTGGCACTATAGGCCACTAGCACGGCCCAGTTAAAAGTTAGCCCGAGCCAGGCTTGGGGCCAAAATGTGATGCGCTTCATAAATGGATAGGCGGCAACAAGGGTGAGGGCGCTGACCGCGATGATCTGTGACAGGCGCGGGAAAAACGCGAGAACGACAAGGCCAACAAGACATTGCAAGACAAGCCAGACCCATGCTGATTTTACGGTGATTGTCCCTGCGGCTAATGGGCGCAGGGCTGTGCGCTCAACCATTTTGTCAAGGTCTCGGTCAATAATATCATTATAGGTACAGCCCGCGCCGCGCATGGCAATGGCCCCAATACCGATCAGTATTGCCCACTTTATATCGCTTTTATCATAGCCATGGCTAAGAGCGGCGAAGGCAAGGCCAATCCACCCCGGCAAGGCCAAGAGCCAGAACCCGATAGGGCGATCATAGCGCGATAGGCGAAGGTAGGGGCGGAGAGGAGCGGGCATATGCTCGACCCAACCGCCAGAAATACTGTCCTTTATGGTGTGGTCGGTGTTCACTAAACGCTTTCATTTCCGTCATACCCGCCCCTGTGGCGGGTATCTATGTTAATAGCAGTTTCGCACTTCCCATGGATACCCGCCCCTTTCTTTATGAGGGCGGCGGGTATGACGAGAGAGAAAGGTATTGGGTTTTTAAACATAAAGCGTGATTAGCACACAAACACGGGCTATAAAGTTTTTTATGAGAGACCATTATACTTTAGCGCGACTTTATGTGCCGCAAAAATTACAGACGGCTGGGGCGCTATCTTTATCGCAAACTCAAGCGCATTTTCTGGGCACAGTTATGCGAAAGAAAATTGGCGATCATGTGCGTGTATTTAACGGCGAGGACGGGGAGTGGTTAGCTGAAATTAAATGCCTTTCCAAACGTAAAGCCGAAATCAGTATTACCAAACTTTTGCGCCCTGCTTATTCGCCGCCTGATGTCTGGCTGTTATTTGCGCCTGTTAAAAAATCGCGTACTGGGTTTATTGTAGAAAAAGCCACAGAGTTAGGCGTGACGCGTATTCAACCTGTTCTCACGGCTCGTACCACTTCCACTCTCAAAACTAAGAAAATGGGTGCGCAAATTGTTGAGGCAGCGGAGCAGACGGAACGGCTGGATTTGCCGAAAATTTGCGAGCCAGTAAAATTGCAGGCACTCTTGGAAGGTTGGGACGAGGGCCGCACGTTAATCTTTGCCGACGAAGCCGGGGAGGGAATATCTGCCGCAAAAGCTTTGGCCAAAATCCAAGCACCGTGTGCCTTTTTGGTTGGGCCAGAAGGTGGGTTTACGGATGATGAGCGGGAAATTTTACNCTNGAAATCCTATGTGAAAGCCATTTCCTTGGGGCCGCGCATTTTGCGGGCCGATACGGCGGCTGTTTCCGTTTTGTCTATATGGCAAGCGGTGAGCGGTGATTGGCAGGGGCGCAACAAAAATGCAGAGATCACATTCGTGTGAAATGGTTGAATTGTGTACGCTTACTCTCTACATCAAGTCGTAAGTAGGAGAGCCACATGAGCAAGACATATCCAATGATTGAAAACAAAGCGCAAATGATCGGGCATATGGCGGATGGGTGTAAGCCAAAGCCTGCTTGGCGTATTGGTACTGAGCGTGAGAAAATTGGCTATAGTTTGGCCTGTTTAAAACCACTCCCTTACGAAGGCGACACGGGTATCCGTGCCATGCTTGAAGGTTTGCAAAGNTTTGATTGGGAGCCTGTTGTTGAGAACGGATATCTGATTGCCCTTAAAAGAGACGGCGCGTCCGNGTCTTTGGAACCGGGGGGGCAATTTGAGCTTTCTGGCGCACCGCTTGAAAATATCCACCAAACATGCGGCGAGGTAAACCGACATTTGCGCGAAGTAAANGAAGTAGCCGACGAAATGAGTGCCGGGTTTTTATCGCTTGGATTTAGACCCGATACCTTGCTCGAAGATGTGCCCGTCATGCCAAAGGGCCGTTATAAAATTATGAAGGCCTATATGCCGAAGGTAGGTTCTTTGGGCCGCGAAATGATGTTTCGAACGTGTACCGTACAAACCAATCTCGATTTTGGTTCTGAGGCCGACATGGTCAAAAAAATGCGGGTCAGCCTTGCTTTGCAACCACTTGCGACGGCGTTATTTGCCAATTCACCCTTTACGGACGGAAAATTGAACGGCTATAAATCTNACCGCTCGCAGATTTGGCTGGACACGGACGCAGACCGTACGGGTATGTTGCCCTTTGCTTTCGAGCAAGGGTTCGGGTTTGAGCAATATGTAGATTACGCGCTGGATGTGCCTATGTATTTTGTACATAGAGGCGAAGATTATCTGGACGCGAGCGGGTTAAGTTTTCGAGACTTTTTAGACGGGANGCTCTCCATACTGCCGGGTGAAAAACCGCATATGGGTGATTTTGAAGATCATCTCTCGACCATATTTCCAGAAGTGCGCCTCAAACAATTTCTTGAAATGCGCGGCGCGGATACGGGCCCGTGGAACCAACTTTGCTCCATGCCTGCGTTTTGGGTCGGTCTTCTCTATGATCAGGCGGCCCTCGACGCGGCGTGGGATTGGGTCAAAGATTGGAGCGAAGAAGAGCGTGACCAACTTCGCAGGGATGTTCCAAAATACGGATTGCAAACCAAATTTAGAAATCAGACCATGCAAGACTTGGTGAAAATTGCGTTGGTGTTAGCACGAGAAGGTCTTAAATCTCGCCAAAAATTTAATGGCCACGGCGAGCTTGAAACTGTGTTCCTTGATGATCTCGACGATATGGCCAAGACGGGGCAAAGCAACGCCGATATTTTAATNGAAAAATACGGCAATGATTGGGGCGGCGATATTACCAAAGCTTACCGTGATTGTAGTTTTTAAAATGTACCGCTAATATCAAACCTTGTGATGAGGCCAAAAGGCCGAGACCGATCTTCAGTAAATTCTAGTACNCCGAGATCACGTCGCNTGGTAAAAACCTCGCGGCGAAAATCATCGCTTCCGTTAAAAAGATTAAGGATGCTTGCGCTTACTTTCAGTCCAAATATGTCTTTATGTTCAACAAATGCAACGCCGAATGGCCCNCTAAATTGGAAGTCGCTAACCGTGGTCAGGCGAAAGGAAGGTGCATTGTTAAACTGATTTGCGCTCACTCCCCAAGCCCAGTCTGTATTTGGGATATCATGGCGAAAACTGACTCGCCAAAATGATCTTTTGTCATTATTTAACCGCCGAGATATGCCTGTCAGGGGATCATCAACAGATGAATTTCTAAGGTCTAATGTGAGGTTAAGCTCTGTGCCCTTATAGCCCCATTTTTCGCCCTTAAGTGTTGCACTCACATCAATACCGTAGCGCTTGGCGCTGGGAATATTACCCACCGCGTCGCCAGTGCCATTGACACCGACGGGAATGCGGTCAACGAGGTCAGAAATAAAGTCGGCGTAAAGCAGGACTTTAAACGTATTGCCTTGGCCGAAATCTTTATCAAATTCAAGTTCGCCAGCCCAAGTTTGATCAGGTACAAGGTCGCCGTTACCCTCATTGTTGTCTAAGATGTCTTGCACACTCACGGAGGATATGAAATCAAAGAAATTGAGTTGGCCAACTTCGCGTTCAATTTTTGTGCGAATTTTAAAACTATCGGACGCCTTGTAGGTTGCAGAAGCAAACCCTTTTGGGCGGACAAACTCACGGAGTTTGCCCGTAGGTCCTGATTGGAAAAGTTCAGAATATTCAACTCCCGCCGAGAGCTGTAAATTCCATTTAGGGGTCAGTGAGCGACTATGGGTGAGTGTAGCCTCGGCTCGTTTTTCCTCAACCCGAGACGTTGCCCCAGGGAGGTTCTGCTTTACGAATTGGTTAGTAGTTGTGTCGAGTACGAACAAATTTGAGGTGATATCTAAGAGGTTAAATGCGCCTTCTATCCCCAATTGCCAGTCCCTACCTTCTGTGACACTCCAAGAATATTCGGTGCGGGCTATGGTCTCGGCCTCGTCGGCGACGCGGAAGANCCGTCTACCCTTTGTCTGTCCTAAAACTGGATCAAAAGNATCAAATCTCGACACTGTAGGCGAGTGCTCAAACCGGTAAAACCCGATGAACTTTAGTTTTCCGTTTAAGGATTTTGGCCCCGCTGGAAATTCATAATCCCCGCCAATTTCCGCGTTCCATTCATCCTCTGCATTACTAAATACAGTCCTGTTGTCATCGCTCCCATCGAGTGGTGTTAAAGGGTTGGGAAAGGACGTATGCTCGGAAATTTCTTGACCATTGAAATTAAACTGATTGTATTCAGCATTTAGGTTTGCAATATGATTATCTTTTGGTTTCCACGTCAAAGAGGTCACAATACCCGGATTGTCGCCGTAAAATTGTGCCACTTCATCTCTGGTTTCAAAGTTAAGACCATCAGTCGTAAACCTGTTTTCACGGCCACTGTTTCCGTTTCTAAAACTGTTATTTCGCAAAGTCAGCGAGTAAGATAAATCCCCTGTTTCGCCAGATACTGTCGCGGAAGCATTTAATAAACTGGCTTGCAGGTCGCGGCGAAATTCAGGGTGCCATTCCCATGTACCTGTGACGCCGATGTTTTTGGTAAATACATTGGCAACTTGACCTGAAAGTCCCGGAATATTTAAGGATGTGCCGTCGACGATTTCAATGCGAACAACACTCGGCGCCGTAATTCGGGAGAGTTGATCAAAGGCATTTGTCTTGCCAGAAATGCGCGCACCATTGATAAGAACATTCGCCCCACCATTGCCGAGGCCGCGTTTGTTATCACCCGTGTCGAGTTGATACCCCGGGATGCGCGAAATCATATCAAGGGCGGTTCGGGGCGCGTATTGTTCAAAATATGCGGGCTCATAGGTTTCCGTGTTTGCGCCATTGTTTTGATCAATGTCTTGGGCATTGTCTTGAGCAAAACTAGGTGTGCTGAGGGTGAAGGCTATTAGCCCACTTAAAAGAGTGGTTTTTAAAGTTTTCATTTGAGGTCTCTAAGGTTTAATCGTTGTGGGTGTAAGTGGTGTTGTGTCCGTCGCCTTTATTACTGACGTGGAAATAGCCTGGTTTGATGACAATCCGTTTTCTGCCGTCTTTACGCAGTTTGGCGTCTGATAGGATTTTACAGTATTTTCCTTCTGCCCTGTCATCAAGTTGTTTGCCATTTATAAAAATATCTGTTGGTGTCATTTCCATAGTTACTTGGGTGTTTGTAGACGTTAAATGGCCATCTCTTTTTAATTGCGCGGTTAATTTGTCCCGCATGATTTCGTAACGGTCATTTAATTTGTCATTTTTCTCACGGGCTAATTCGGCGTATTGCTCTACTTTATCTCGTTGCTGTTCAATGCGATCTTGCGCACGCTCTCTTTGCTGCTCAGCCCGTTCTAGTGTTGCTTCACGCCTTTGTTCGGATCGTTCCAGATTGCGCTCTGTGCGTGCTTCTGCTCGTTCCCGAGCTGCTTCGACACGGTCTTGGTTTCGCTGGCGATATTCATCGGCTCTGGTCAATGCTTCCTCTACTCTCAATGCCGCCTTGACCTCTCGCTCCACCGCTTCTTCAACCCGTTGCCGGACTTCTTCATTGATCCATGTGCTGGTTCGTCCAGGGGGGGTAGGAAAAGTTGGTGGGGCGATTTTGGGCGGAACAATATTGACCCATTTGTCGACAATTTTTATATGTTTGTGGCCATGATCGCCGCCGCCACTCGTGGGCGCTTTTTGCCATTTATTGCCAATTTTAATATAGGTTTTACCCGTTTTGTTTTTGGTTTTGATCTTGTATTTTTGTCCATCCTTAACTGCATAGGTATAGGTGTATTTGGGCGGTGTGGGTGGAGTGCGGGGGAATGCGATAACCTTGTTAGATTTGGCCTCATCAACACGGAACCAATTCTTGTTGATTTCCATATATTTCTTGCCATTTTTTTGTTTGACCACATAGTCTTTGCCCGCTCTGGAATAGACACTATATGAATATTTAGATGGGTATTTTTTACCGTTTATAATGTAATTATCACCGCCGTTATTATTGACGGAAAATGTCACCGCGTCGTAAGCTTTGCCGTTCACAGTAATGGTTTCGTCAAAAAACTGTCCCCAGACTTTGGACGTTACGGGAGCTGCGCCTGCTAGGGCTTCAACGTCTTGTTTATGAGGATGGGCTTGGCTTTCGGTTGCGCCGAGCCCTAGCACCATTGCGCCAGAGATTGCTATCATGAGGCTGGCTGCATATCCGCGCCCATTTAAACCATGGGCTTTTTTTGTCGGCGTTCCCATCAGGCGTTTAAGGCGGTGCATAAGAGGCGCTTCAGGCCCGTCTGCGGACAGAGCAAAAACACCGCCGTCTCTGGCTGCCTTGATGCGAATTGTGCCCAATGCTCTGGCGAGGCTTTCTGGGTTATTTGTGACCAAGACTGCGAAATCGTCGCAAGCATGTTCTCTGTCTTCGTCGATGGTTTTAGAAATATACTGGACGGCAGGATGGTAGAACAAAACAGATTTGACCAAAATTTGAACAATATTGGCAAGATAATCATGGCGGCGTATGTGTGCAAATTCGTGTAAAAGTACCGCTTCGCACTGTTCAGGGGTCAGCCCTGAGAAAAACCATGCAGGCATCAGGACTATGGGTTTCCAAAACCCGAATGTGATGGGGCTCGACACATGATCTGATATATAGCCGCACACTTTATTGCTAAGGCCTGAGCGTTTTGCCAGACTCCGAAACCGTGTTTGCCATTCTATTGGTAAACCCGACAAACCTGTTGTTCTGAGTTTATGGGTAAGCCGAAAGGCGGTGAGATAACGAATGCCTAAAATTGCAAAACATGCGGCCCATATGCCGCCAACTAAGACCGTATAATCAGTGACGAGTAATAGCGGGTTGCCAATAGACGTCGCTGGGGTTTTT
>JAESQI010000003.1 GCA_016765255.1 Robiginitomaculum sp.
GGCTGACTCAGGTTTAAAAACTAACCCTGCCTTATTACTTGCAACAATTTCTGTTGCCTCACCTTCAGGCACCCCAATAAGAATCGGCAAGCCCATCGCCATACTCTCGAATATCTTCGAGGGGATCACCTTGCTGAAAAGCGGCTCGTCTCTTAAATGAACTATCGATGCATCACACAAAGACCATACAGCGGGCATTGTACTTTTCTCTTGTCGGCCAAGTACCAGCACATTGGCGAGCCCCTTCTCTTCGACAATTGATTTAATCTCGACTGCCTTAGCACCGCCACCTGCAAACAAAAAGACGATGTCTTTGATATCAGACATTCGCTCAGCTGCCTCTACTATGGTCTCAAGGCCATGGGCCATACCATGTGTACCCACATAGCCGACGACGAATTTATCCGCCAATCCATACTGCGCCGCTAGTGCTGGGTCTTTTTCCATCTGATTATACTGACTTAAATCGACCCCATTCAACACTACAGCGATCTTTGCCCCATCGATACCGCGGCTTATAAGTTCTTCTTTGAAGGAATGAGTAACAGAGATGATTAAGCACGCACGCCTATAAAGAAAAATCTCTAAACCCTCCAATGCACTTAGCAATCGAGAATTAGCACTAGCTCCTACAGCCTTGATTGATGCTGGCCATATATCGCGCAATTCAAAAACAAATGGTTTACGCCTTACGAAGGACAGAGCCCAACCAGAACAGGCACAGAAAAACTGCGGTGACGTTGCAATTATGACATCTGGCTTCTTTACAAATAGCCCTGCAATGAAAGAAGAGAACATAAAAGATATATAATCNAATGANCGTTTCACAAAGCCTTCATTTGCAGTGATATAGGTTTTAACGCGCCGAACTTCTATACCGCCCATGTTCTCTTTCACATAGAAGGAATTCTTATACCCTTCGTATACCACTCCTTCCGGGAAATTTGGCGCGCAGGTAATCACCGTCACTTTGTGGCCCTCGGCCGCCCATACTCGCGCATGCTCAAAGGTGCGCGTCGCAGGCGCATTGCCTTCGGGCGGGAAATTATCTGTTAAGAAGAGAATATGCATGGTTTTAACGACGAATCTACTATTGGTTAATCCATGTGAATTTTGAAACACACGTTGATTCCGAGAACTCTATCTCCAAACAATTACTCTGAATAGANAGTCCAAATTCAGGGTGGTAGTTACTCCTAGCGAGTGAGATATTACCACCCTGTACTTCCAACAAAACCTCGATTCCTTTACGTAAGAGCCGACAACTTGCATTTGAGACTTCACTAACGCTCACGTTTGGATGCAGATGAAACCTGCCAGTCGCAGCGACATAACTCCCGCAAATAATGTCAGTTATCAGCAAAGATTGATTTCCTAAATCCCAAGTTCTGGAGTGGACAGGCTTACCTTTCATGCGAGTATAGCCATCGTGACTACAAGATACCGAAAGATTGCTTTCGCTCAAAGAATAAGAGAAATCAAAGGGTTTTGCTCGCCTTGCTACTCTGAATCCACCCCAAACTTCACTCGAGTCCGCATTGTTTATTTCAACAGTGCTATGAGCAGCTGTTCCGCGCTGTCTCAGACGTTCGTCGCTTTCCCCGTAACGATCGATGCCCGAATTCACGACAAATCTATCTCCTAACAAACACATTTCAAAACTAAGCGTATCAGCATGCCCATGACCCGGCTGATAGTCTGGCCCGATGGGCCCTACATCAGCAATCACTATTGCTTCGGCATTCTCGAGCCTCACGTAGCCGCTGTCTTCGAATGCTTTTGTAGGACAAGCATTGACTGTTTTGGTTTCGCAACCAAATTCACTCGCATAGACACTTAAAGAGGAATATTTCGGTGCGATGCCATCCACGCTATCATTGAAGAACGAAACACCACCGTCTGGTAATGACATGGCCGATAACCAGCGCTGCATACACTCTACTTTTTCATGGCATTTCGAAACAAATGCACTTCCTAGTAGTTCTGGATAGATTTTATCTAACTGAACTAGGTCAATGATGTCTTCAAGCACTATCGCGTGATACATGGGGCTGCGTTCAAAGTGCCCCCCATCCTCCAATATCTGAACATCCATCTGCTCCCACAATAGCTTCAACCCTTTTTCTAACCACCGAGCTGAGGCCGAGCCAGCAAAANATGCTCCTGCAAAAACAAGCGCCTTCCCATTAACCCATAAATGATTCCCTTGTAGATGGTATTCCATCCGTTTTTCCAAAAAACCCACTTGCGTAACAAGGCTCTTACTCAAAGTTTCGTCGAATTTATTCCCACTCAGAGTCCACTTGATCCAGTTTACAATACGTAATGATGACGGGTACGGCTCCCAAGCGATACCACGCTCATCCAAATTATCAGCCATCCATCGCTGCATGAGATTTTTGTGAAGATCGACACGNGANCCNGCCTCATCTGCAACCAAATCATCAAAATAGTGNACGTTATANTGCCAGAGGGCTGATGCATCTGCATCTTCCCAGCCCTCAGGAAAGCTAAGAGCTNTCTCCTCGTTNAGAAATTTGAATGAGGTGGCAGANANCATAGAGGGATNTCGNGAACAGGCATGCCAAATTAATTCGGTACTGCGTAGNTCTTGNNGAGGAACCACAGGNAGAGAAGGCTTGNNGANTCGAAACCANAACCGANACCAAANNTGAATTGGCNTTAAGTACCGAAGAGTATGCCAATAAAGGCCAATCATGTTCATTTACAAAGTAGACGAACCAGGATTTCGACGATGCGTTCTGCGGTTTTACCGTCCCATTTATCGGGAATTCCACCCTGCTTCCATTCCCCCGCAAGAAGTTTTTCCATGTAGGGCTTTAACTTTGAAGGATCGGAGCCTGCTAGTTCATTAGTCCCCATGGTGACAGTTTCAGGACGTTCGGTATTATCACGCAAGGTCATGCAAGGAATACCCATTACGGTGGTTTCCTCGGTAATGCCGCCTGAGTCGGTAATCACCGCCATTGAGTTCTTTACCAGATAATTGAAACTGAGATAGGGCTCCGGAGAAATTATCTTTAGGTTTTCTGGAAGCTCAAATTCCTCTAAAGACTTGTGAGTACGAGGATGAGCTGGATAAACAATGGTTGTGCCAGCAGCTAGATTTGATATTTCGCGCAGGGTATTTGAAAACGTGTCTAGATCATCAACATTAGATGGCCGGTGCAAGGTCAATACTATGTATTTGCCGGCACTAAGACCTAGCCTGCCCCAACACTGGGGAGCCTGTAAACGCTCCATATTGTGCAGAAGCGTATCGGTCATTGTGTTTCCGACGAAGTATATCCTGCTAGAATCCACGCCTGCTTTTGCTAAATTCTCATTGGCATGCTCGCTGGTAGTAAAGAACCAATCGGAAATGGAATCAGTTACTAACCGATTAATTTCTTCTGGCATAGTCCAGTCGTTAGAGCGAATTCCACCCTCAACATGCGCCACCTTAACGCCCGCCTTTTGAGCCACTATGGCCGCCGCCATGGTAGAAGTCACGTCACCGACCACCAAACAAAGATCCGGCTTTTCCTGTTCAAGCACCTTTTCATAGCCCAGCATGATCTTTGCAGCTTGTTGCGCCTGGCTTCCAGATCCTACTTCGAGATTGATATCGGGGCTGGGAATTCCCAGCTCACTAAAGAAATTACCAGAGAGGGATTTGTCATAGTGTTGCCCAGTGTGAATAAGGCGGTAGGTTATATCCGCACCCAATTCTGACGCAGCTTCTATAGCTCGTATAATAGGCGCGATCTTCATGAAATTCGGTCTGGCTCCGGCTATTAGGTCTATAGCTCGCATTTACACTTCACCGTGGCTTTTACGACTAACCAATTCGATGCAGACACGAGATACTTCTACTATTTCGCCGAATGGGATTGGAGATAGCTTGCCCTCTTCTATTGCGTGTACAAACGCCTTAACACAGGCGTTTTGGCCCTTGTCCTGTCTCATTAGGTTCATGCTTTTGAACCCCGCCCAACCGTACCCCTTCAATTTTTTGAAATTGTCAAGTTGCAAAATTTTTCCACCTGAGAAAATTTCAAGCCGTTCTTTAGGAAAACCCTTATTGCCATTAGCGAAGTAATGCACGGTACCAATGCTTCCATTATCGAATTTTAAGCTTATTGTTGCTGTATCGTCATTCTCGCTGGCCATCTCTGTTAAGTCGAATGCAGTAATAGTTGAGTCTGCGAGAAATCTTAGCAAGTCCACAAAATGACAAGCCTCACCGATCAACCTCCCCCCACCTAGTTCTTTATCTTGGGTCCAGTGATCATTGGCTATCGCACCTGCATTCACAGTCATCACAAAGGAATGCGGCTCAGGTGAGCTTTTCAATAATTGTTTAATCTTTACAACATGTGGGGCGAAACGGCGATTGAAACCAACCATCAGTAACTGATTACATTCCTCATACATTTTCTCTACGCGACCTAAATCCTCTAGATTCAAGCAGAGAGGTTTCTCCACAAAAACATGCTTGACGGCCTTCAGCGAATCGACTACTAAGTCGGCATGCGTATCATGCCGCGTCGCTATAACGATGCTATTAATTACATCACTCGCCAGAACATTTGCGACATCAGTCGATGTAATCTCAAAACCCGCCTTATTTCCTTCAACAGCACCACTGACTCCCCCTGCACTGACAAGAGTGTGCAAGCGCGCGCTAGCTTGTCTAAATGCTGGAATTAATGTTCGCGCTGCATAATTCCCTGCACCGACACAACCCAGAACAACTTTGCTCGGATTGGTCGAATTTCCAGACTGAAGCACGACAGAGCTAACATCTTGTTCCTGGGCCTCTGCGGAATATTCCAGCAGAATACCTAAAGCAGTTTTATCCGCAGACAATTTTTCATATG
>JAESQI010000065.1 GCA_016765255.1 Robiginitomaculum sp.
GATGATTATTTAAAAGTATCTCGCCAAAACCCTAAAGGATTTAGCGGAAAAATAAAACTGGTATTGGAATTTGCCATTGCGGCTTTAGCTGTTTATGCGATTGCGCGTGTTTCCGCCAATGAGACGAATTATAACGGTATGGGCTTGGCGCTGCCATTTTTTAAAAATACCCTGATAAACCTTGGCCTGTTTTTTATTCCTTTTGGTTGTATTGTAATCGTCGGGGCGTCTAATGCGGTGAATATCACCGACGGCTTGGACGGTTTGGCGATTGTCCCTGTCATGATAGCGGCTGCGAGCTTTGCCGCCATAGCCTATCTTGTTGGTCACGCGGTCTATGCGCCTTATCTGGGTGTTCCTTATGTTGCAGGGACGGGTGAAATAACAATTGTGCTCGGGTCTCTCATAGGGGCAGGTCTTGGGTTTTTATGGTATAATGCACCGCCCGCTATGGTCTTTATGGGCGACACAGGTTCATTAGCTTTAGGCGGTGCATTGGGCAGTTCAGCAGTCGCAACCAAGCATGAGCTTGTACTGGCCATCATTGGCGGTTTATTTGTTTTGGAAATGGTTTCTGTCATTGTTCAAGTGGCATCGTTTAAATTAACGGGCAAGCGTGTGTTTCGTATGGCCCCAATTCACCATCATTACGAGAAAAAAGGGTGGGAAGAACCCACCATAGNCATTCGGTTTTGGANCATTGCTGTGATTTTGGCGATGATCGGGCTCTCCACTTTGAAATTGAGATAATCATGATAGAGGCAAGCACATTTAAGGGCCAGACAATCGCCGTTTTTGGATTGGGGCGCAGCGGTATTAGTTCCGCACTGTCCTTACAAGCGGGCGGAGCAAAGGTCTTGGCTTGGGATGATCATGCGGGAACAAGAGATCGCGCTGCCGCATTAGGGGTAAAACTCACAGATTTGACGGGCTATGATTGGACACAAATTGACGAGTTGGTTCTTTCGCCTGGCGTGCCCCATGAATTGCCCCAAGCGCATTGGAGTGCCGAGGCCGCAAAAAAAGCGGTTGTTCCAATCATATGTGACATTGAAATTTTCGCCCGCGAAGTGGCGGCTCGCGCGCCTGAACGTCGCCCAAAAATCATTGCTATTACGGGTACGAACGGAAAATCTACCACAACAAGCCTCATTGGGCATATCCTAAAAGAATGTGGGCGGGACGCTCAAATCGGCGGCAATATTGGCCGGGGTGTGCTTGATCTTGACCCCATGCATAGGGGGGCATTTTATGTGCTAGAATTATCGTCCTATCAATTAGAGCGCACATATAGCCTAAAGGCCAATGCGGCAGTGTTTCTAAACCTAACACCTGATCATCTCGATAGACATGGGGATATGAAATCCTACGAGAAAGCAAAACTGCGCGTGTTTGATAATCAGGTCGCGAGCGATGCCGCCATAATTGGTGTCGATAGCCCAGAGGGAAAGTCAATATGCACGCGGTTAATTTCTGCAAATAATCGGCGTGTACTTCCCATATCTGGGCGGCGTTCATTGGGGAGGGGTGTGTGTGTCATCAAAAGCAAGCTTTATAATGTCATGGATAAAACGTGTGAAAAGGTGGTTGATTTAAGCCGTGCAATCGGACTTGACGGAGAGCATAATTGGCAAAATGCGTCTGCAGCATTTGCCGTAGTTCGCTCGCTTGGCTTGGACGCGAATGATATCGGTAACGCCCTTTTGAATTTCCCGGGTCTCGAGCATAGGCTTGAAAACATTGGCAGCATAGGGAGTGCCAAATTTGTAAATGACAGTAAGGCAACCAATGCAGATGCATGTGCGCAAGCGCTTAAAACTTATGATAATATTTACTGGATTGCTGGCGGGCAAGCCAAAGAGGGGGGCATAGAAAATTTATCACCTCATTTTAAAAATATCACACGGGCATATCTGATCGGCGAGGCCGCCGAGGACTTTCACGAAACTTTGAAGGCAGAGAAAATCCCCTCGAAAATTTCTGGGGAATTGCGGATGGCCATATTATGCGCAACCCGCGATGCACTCGCATCAAAATCGGTTAACCCCGTTATTTTACTGTCACCAGCCTGCGCTAGTTTTGACCAGTTTAAAAATTTTGAAATCAGGGGTGATGCTTTCCGTGGGCATGCGGTGGAAATTATAGAGATATATGAACGTGAAAGAGCAAGTGCAAATATGCAGCAAGGCGCCGCGTGAAAACCCGTTCACGGACGAATAGCTCGCCTCTATATGGTTGGTGGCACAGCATTGACCGCTTACTGCTCGGCTTATTCTTGACATTGATTATGGTTGGCATTGTTTTGTCAATGGCGGCCAGCCCTGTTGCAGAAAAACTTTGCCGAGTGGGGAGTAGTCATTGCTTTCTAAAGCGTCACCTGCTGTTTGCTCTTATGGGGATGACGGGCGCGATTGTCGTGTCGACATTGTCCGTGATAAATGCGCGGCGTCTAGGTGTACTTGCCCTTATTGGCGCTCTTCTTGTGCTTGTAGCTCTGCCGTTTATTGGCCATGAAGTCAAAGGTGCCACTCGCTGGATTAAGCTTGGCCCATTTTCCTTGCAACCGTCTGAATTTGCCAAACCTGGGTTTATTATTTTTGCCGCATGGATGTTTTCTGTTCGGTCAAAGTCCCAAGATTTTCCGGGTGTTTTTATAGTTTTTCTCCTGTATACGCTCTTGATATTTTTGCTGATCCGCCAGCCTGATTTTGGCCAATCTTTTTTGCTGACCTTATGTTTTGGTGCCGTTTTCTTCTATGCAGGTTTATCGTTAAAATGGATGTTGGCCCTGAGCGGTGCAACCATCATAGGTGCATTTGTGGCCTATCGTTTTTTGCCTCATGTCCAAGACAGATTGCAAAGGTTCTTAAATCCACAAAACTCCGACACGTACCAAATTGATAAGGCCTTAGAGGCTATGGCAAATGGTGGAATATTTGGTCGTGGCCCGGGGGAAGGCACTGTGAAATACAAAGTTCCAGATGGGCATACGGATTTTATCTTCGCCATCACGGTTGAAGAATTTGGATTGTTATTATCAATCGGTCTCATCTTACTCTTGGCTGGCTTAGTTGGCCGCAGTTTTAGAAACTCGCTACACCTAAATGATCATTTTTCGCAATTGGCAGTCGCGGGTCTTGCGACAATGGTTGGCTTGCAAACTATGATAAATCTGGCGGTGAATTTAAACATGATCCCGCCAAAGGGCATGACACTTCCCTTTATTTCTTATGGTGGTTCGTCCATGTTGGCCTTATGCTTTACGGTCGGGCTTATTCTCGCATTTACGCGCAAACGCCCGGGTGCTTATAATTTTGGTGTCAGATGATCAATACAGATAACAAAATGCGAATTTTGCTGGCGGCAGGGGGCACTGGGGGGCATATGTTTCCAGCTCAAGCGCTTGCAGAACAACTAAAATCCAAAAATTGGGATATTGCCCTAATGACTGATATACGGGGCNTGAACCATGCGGGAAATATTCCTACGACAACAAAAATTCAAGTCGAGGCGGCAAGTTTGTCGCTTCGAAAACCTGTATCGGCATTCTTGGGGTCTTTAAAATTAGCCAAAGGGGTGCGAGACGCCAAAAAATTCATCAAGACTTGGCAACCTGATATTGTTGTGGGCTTTGGTGGGTATCCATCATTCCCTGCGATCAAAGCAGCGCAAAGCCTTGGCGTTCCGACAATTTTGCACGAGCAAAATGCTGTCCTCGGGCGGGTTAACCGTCTGTTTGCGCGCAAAGCAAATCATGTGGTGTCTGGGTTTGATGTTTTGAAAAAACTGCCCAAAGGGACATGTTGGACAGTCATTGGCAATCCTTTACGTGAAAATATAATGCAGGCAAGTAAACGTGCATATAAAGTGCCCAAAAAACGCATCAATCTTTTAATCGTTGGCGGCTCTTTGGGGGCGAAACTGCTCAGTGAAACTATACCGCAAGCGGTTGCGCTGCTGCCAAATGAAATGCGGGCACGGTTAAATATCGTACAACAAACACGCAAAGAGAGCTTGCAATATGCTCAAAATATTTATGTGCAATCTGGCGTGAAGGCAAAGTGCGAACCGTTTTTTACCGATATGGAGACCCATTATAAGAAAGCCCATTACATTATTGCGCGAGCAGGGGCGTCTTCTATATCGGAAATAATGGTTATGGGATTGCCGTCTTTGCTGGTTCCACTGGCAATTGCTATGGATGATCACCAGACTTTTAACGCAAAGCCATTAAAAGACCTTGGAGCTGCCGATATTTTGCCAGAATTGGAGTTTACGCCAGAGAGTGTGAAAACTATTCTCTTGGAGAGACTCAATGATTCGGTCTGGCTTGAAAACGCATCCTATTCTGCACGCTCTACAGCAAAACCTGACGCAGGAGAGCAATTGGCCGCACTGGTTATTGAGACCGCACAACGATAATAGGCCTAGCCGCACCGGAAAGATGCCCATGCAGACACAGATGCCATTTGAAACAGGCCCGATCCATTTTGTCGGTATTGGCGGTATTGGTATGAGCGGGATTGCAGAAGTCATGCTCAATCTTGGCTATCAAGTACAAGGTTCGGACATGCGCGAAAACCCAAATGTGGCGCGCCTCAAAAAACTGGGGGCTAAAATATTTATCGGTCACAAGGGTGAACAGGTACACGGCGCAGGCGCACTCGTGGTGTCGTCCGCAATTAAAAGTGACAATCCAGAACTGAGTGAAGCACGAGACTTGTCAATTCCTGTTGTTAGGCGCGCCGAAATGCTGGCGGAACTTATGCGGCTTAAATGGGCGGTAGCGGTAGGGGGAACTCACGGCAAAACAACAACAACGTCTATGGTTGCAGCTTTACTCGAAGGTGGAAACCTTGATCCGACCGTGATCAATGGCGGCATCATTAACGCTTATGGTGCCAATGCAAAGTTAGGCGCAGGCAAATGGATGGTCGTCGAGGCCGACGAAAGTGACGGATCATTCCTAAAGCTCTTCCCCACTGTCGCAATTGTGACCAATATAGATCCTGAACATATGGAACATTATGGCGATTTTGACACTTTGCGGGCTGCTTTTGATACCTTTGTAGAGAATTTGCCATTTTACGGCTTTGCAGTTTTGTGCATCGACCATCCCGAAGTGCAAGCATTGGTCAGCCGCGTCACCGATAGGCGCGCTATTACTTACGGATTTAATACACAAGCCGATGTGCGTGCCGAAAACTTGACATATGAAAATGGCGGGGTGAAATTTGATGTGGTTTTTCGTCTACGCGACGGCGACGGAGAGGATGTGTGGAGCGGGTTGTTTTTACCAATGGCAGGTGATCACAACACCCAAAACGCGTTAGCCGCTATCGCTGTTGCGCGCGCCTTGGATATAAATGAAGATCAGGTTCGCGGTGCTCTTGCAGGGTTTGGCGGGGTCAAACGCCGTTTTACAACAGTCGGTGAATGGAACGGCGCCATTATTATAGATGATTATGGTCATCATCCTGTCGAAATTTCGGCTGTTTTACAAGCCGCCACTCAAGTTTGTTCTGGCCGTGTATTTGCCATTGTGCAGCCGCATAGATATTCGCGGTTGCAAGATTTATTCGAAGATTTTTGTACCTGCTTTAATGATGCTTATGCTGTTTATGTAACGGAAGTTTACGCCGCAGGTGAAGACCCAATAGAGGGGATGGACAGCCAAGGTTTAGTGGATGGCCTCTCCCGACATGGTCACCGAAATGTGCAAACAGTTTCACGGGATGAAATTGCAAGAATTATGCATGAACATCTTGAAAAAGACGATATGGTCGTGTTTTTAGGAGCGGGCGATATTACTAATTGGGCCAATGAATTGCCGCAAAAACTCGCGGAAATATAGTTTTGAGTTTCCCGACACTCCTGCCGCGCCTGCCAAAGGTCAGGGGAAGTTTACGCGAAAATATTGAGCTCGCCCCCTATAGCTGGTTTCGAGTTGGCGGGCCCGCTCAAGTGTTGTTCATGCCAAAAGACGAAGCTGATTTGGCTTTGTTTCTTCCCCAAATACCAAAGGATATTCCCGTGCAAGTGTTGGGAGTTGCTTCTAATACATTAGTACGGGACGGCGGTGTGCCTGGTATAACTATTCGTCTTGGGCCTGCATTTGGCAAGGTCGAAAGAGAGGGAGATAATATACGAGTTGGCGCAGCCTGTCTCGACGGTGTCTTGGCAAAAAAATCTGCCAAATTCGGACTGTCTGGTCTAGAGTTTTACGCTGGTATTCCTGGGACAATCGGGGGCGCACTTCGCATGAATGCAGGCTGTTACCGCTCTGAAACTAAAGATGTTTTACAAGAGTGCGTAGCTTTGGACCGGCGGGGACAAAGACGTATTATTTCGGTTGAAGATATGGCATATTCATATCGTCACTGCGGGGCGAGTAGTGATTTGATTTTTGTCGAAGCCGTATTTAAAGCAAAGCCAGATTTGCCAGAAAAAATATTGGTAAAAATGCAACTCATTACACAGGCCCGCGAAAAATCCCAACCGATAAAAGAGAAGACTGGCGGATCGACATTTAAAAACCCTGACGCGGCCTTTTCCAATGGTAGAGGTGCATGGCAGGTAATTGACGCAGCAGGGGGGCGTGGCCTTAAAATTGGCGGCGCGCAGATGTCAAAAAAGCATTGTAATTTTATGATCAATACGGGCAATGCGACTGGGCAGGATTTGGAAACCTTAGGGGAGACAATTCGGGCACTGGTCTTAAAAACCCAAAATGTTGATTTGGAGTGGGAAATTCGGCGTATCGGTATTGAGGCAGATAATGGCAAATAACACAGCAAAACGTATAGCCGTCTTAATGGGGGGCATGTCTGCGGAACGTGATGTGTCCTTGGTTTCGGGCCAATCGGTTGCAGACGCGCTCATTCAAGATGGGTACGATGTTACAATAATAGATGCGGGTCGTGATTTAGCGACGCAACTTGCAACGGCAAACCCTGATGTCATTTTCAATGCACTGCACGGGGAGTGGGGCGAGGATGGCCGTGTGCAGGGTGTGCTGGATTTATTCGGGCGTCCCTATACCCATAGCGGGGTTATGGCATCGGCTTTGGCGATGGATAAACACCGGGCAAAAATTATTTGCAAAGCAGCAGGCATCAATGTGCCAGAAGGCAAGTTGGTAGCGCGAGAGGAGGCAGCAAGGCAGCATGTCTTAAAACCTCCTTATGTGATTAAACCAAACGCTCAAGGCTCTAGTGTTGGCGTGTACCTTATTCCAATAGGCGCAAATCGTCCGCCTGTAGAAATGGCAAGAAATGAGAAAATGGGGGAGTATGTCCTCGCCGAAGTTTTTGCGCCAGGTCGTGAACTGACTGTCAGCGTCATGGGGGGCAATGCATTGTGTGTAACAGAAATCATCGCCCATACTGAATTTTATGATTATGAAGCGAAATACGCAGATGGTGGGTCTAGCCATATTGTGCCTGCGAAAATTTCGAAAATTGCGGCTGAGGTTTGCATGGAATGGGCGGTTGCGGCGCATAATGCCCTTGGGTGTCAGGGACTTACCCGTAGTGATTTTCGCTTCGATGACCAAGAATTAGATAAAAATGTAAGAAAAGCAGACATAGTAAACAAAATCGTAATGCTTGAGCTTAATACTCAACCGGGAATGACGCCCACGTCTTTGTCTCCCGAGCAGGCAAATTATATGGGCATGGATTTTCGGCAGTTATGCCAATGGATAATAAAAGATGCGTCTATACCCAGATAGGGAGTAGGGGCGAGTAGAGGGTTTGAAAAACTAATGGCGCAACGTAAACCTCCCAAAAAAAAAGTAACACCCCGCCGTGTTAGTCCGTTAAAACCTGGCCTTAGCGGTGCGCGTAATTGGGCCAATGCTCATGTACGTGCGGCGAGTTATTCACGAAAAAGTATGATGCGGTTAATCGGGACGGGTGTCTTTGTGTTTTTATTTATTCTCACGGGCGCGCTCTGGCTCGGTGGGTTTGTACCGACTTTAAAGGCCACAGGCACACAATTTACCAAGCAGCGTTTGATGAAAATGGGTTTTGTTGTAAAGTATGTAGATGTGGTTGGGGAGGGGCGGATTGCCGAGTTGCAAGTCCGTAATGCTCTCGGCGTCCATGAGGGTGATTATTTATTTGATATGGATATAGAGAACGCCCAATCGCGGGTGCAAAGTTTAAACTGGGTTGATACCGCGATAGTTCGCAGGTTATGGCCAAACCGCATCGTCGTGCATATAAATGAGCGCGTTCCATATGCTTTGTGGCAAGACGGTGGCGTGTTTAAGCTGGTAGACGCAAGCGGAGTACAAATTGAGGCTGCAAATATAACTGAGTTTAACAATTTACCGCTCGTTGTGGGCGCGGGGGCTCCCGAATTTGCACAAGTATTTCTAAACATTATTGCCACAAATGCCACTCTTCATCAACGTGTTCAGTCGGTGGTCTATGTCAACCAAAGACGTTGGGATATTGTCTTGAAAGACACTGGGCTACGGATATTGTTGCCCACAAATAATCTGGAAGATGCATTGAACCGATTGGGTCAATATCATGAAAAATATGGGGTTTTGGATTTAGAGCTAGACTGCATAGATTTGCGAGTTGATGGACGGTTGATTTTAAGGCCTGTTCAGCCCGACACCAAAGCCCCCAAGCGGGGGAAGAGGGCCTAAGCAATGGCTTTTTTTAACTTTCGACAAAGAAATGACCACTCGGAAATATGTGCCGTTCTGGACATTGGTTCAAGTAAAGTTGTGTGCCTGATTGGGCGAAAAGAACCAGATGGCGGCATTCGAATTCTTGGGGCTGGTTATCACGCAAGCGCAGGCTTACGAGCGGGCGTTGTGGTCGATATGGAAGTTGCAGAAAACACAATACGTCACGCAGTCGAAAAAGCAGAACGAGCGGCAGGGTTAGCAATATCGTCTGTTGTCGTCAATGTTTCGACGCGGTCTTTAAGGTCTAGGCACATACATTTGGACGCAAAAATTTCTGGGGGAGAGGTCGTTAACAAAGATTTGCAGCGTGTCATTGATAGAGCCTTTGTCGAATTTCATGAACCTGAGCACGCCATTTTACACGCCCTCCCATTAAATTGGAGTGTTGATGATGAAAATGGAGTTATAGATCCAAGAGGGATGTTTGGCACGCGTTTGGGTGTAGATATGCATTTTGTCACAGCGGGTGTTGGTGTGTTGCGAAATCTAGCCCATTGTATCGAGCGGTGTCATTTAAGGATGGCAGGTATTGTCGCGTCGCCTTACGCAGCGGGACTCGGCGTTTTGGTCGAAGACGAATTGGACTTAGGCGTAACCCTCATAGATATGGGCGCAGGGATTACAACGGCGTCTGTATTTAGAGATCAAGCTTTGGTTTTTGTAGATAGTGTCGGCGTAGGCGGTCAGAGTGTGACCAGCGATATAGCCCGTGGTCTGACAACGCAGTTTGAAGCTGCCGAACGTATTAAGACACTATACGGGTCTGTTCTCGATAGCCCTGATGATGATAGTCAAATGGTGCCGTGCCCGCCAATGGGGGCACAAGATACACTCCATCATGAACCGCTCACATTGCTCACAAGCATTGTTAGTTCTCGTGTGGAAGAAACTCTTGAGATATTGAGAGATAGATTACAAGCGGCAGGCATGGATGAATTTGCTGGGCGGCGTATTGTACTCACAGGCGGGGCGGCGCAAATGTCGGGGGCGTCACAAATGGCAGAATATATTTTCAAAAAACGAATACGGGTAGGTCGCCCGCACGGCTTGCTTGATCTACCTGATTCTATGGCGGGCCCAGATTTTGCTGTAAGCACAGGCTTATTAAAGCATAGCTTCTATCACAAAAACGAAGCCGTATCAGGGCCGCCAGATCTTTCTGGTCAACGTTTGCGAGATCGTAGGTATACTGGAGGAGGTGTTCTTAAGTCTTTGAAATGGCTTAAGGAAAATTTCTAACTAGCTTTTTGCAATATCTTATTTAGCAGCTCTGTTTTTAAGATGTGTTTTATGCTGCTTCATGAGTTTAGGAAGGTGCGAGATGAACTCCCATACAGCCGCCAACCCTCCAGCTCTTGCTAACACTCGAACGGAATAAAACGGGGCTACAGGTGTGAAATCAGCAGGTTCATTTGGTATCGGACTATTGGACTTTATCGCGGTCAAAACCTCTGCAATGCGCGAAGGGATATTCCAATCGGCCCTGTAGAGAACTTTACGGTCAGCCCCAATAACATAGGCCATGTTCGGGAGGAGCCCTAATTTTTTATGGATGTCTCCTTTAAGTGTATCAATGAGGATCGTCCTATTTTCAGGTTCTTTATCTTTTAGGCGATTTGCGTTCTTCGCTTTTTCAGATTGTATTTGATGATTGGGTATTTTTTTCCCAGGGTGGGCTTCCCGAATATAGATGACAAGGAATGCAACATCAGGATTTTCTTGGACCAAAGTATTCATGGGTTTTATTTTACCAATGTAAAGAGGGCAACTTATACTACCCGTCTCTATCACCATGACTTGCCCTGCAAAGTTGTTTAGTGACACATTCTTCCCGTCCAGGCCTTGTAAGGAAAATGCAGGTAATGTATCACCAATTTTTAGTCCAACTTGCTTGGTGAAGTCGTAACTTTCAGGGCTAAACCGTTCATAGTTATAAATATTATCCGTCATTTTTATATTCCTCAGTCTTTTGTCAAAACTTTGATCTTCTTAACGGATGTTAAACAGTTTTCATTGAATGTGTTGTTAATTATTTGCAAACCATAAATGTGAGCGTTTTTATGAGTATTAATTTATCCATGCCAAAAGCAGTTGAACTTAAACCCCGCATTGTTGTTATTGGTGTAGGCGGCGCAGGCGGTAATGCTGTCAATAATATGATCGCTTCAGGCCTTGACGGTGTAGAATTTATTGTAGCCAATACAGACGCGCAATCTTTGGCTTTGTCAAAAGCAGACCGCCGCATACAGATGGGCGGCGCGATTACCCAAGGGCTCGGCGCAGGTATGCAGCCTCAAGTGGGCGCGGAAGCTGCGGAAAGTTCTCTGCCCGAAATTTTAGAACATCTTGAAGGCGCGCATATGTTGTTTGTTGCCGCTGGAATGGGCGGCGGTAC